>CAZBDM010000130.1:4015-9442 GCA_964490675.1 uncultured Oligoflexales bacterium | reverse complement strand
TTGGTCGTAACACAATTATGCATTGTAGATAACTTCGCTGATGTTTTCGATTTGTTTCTTTCGTTCTCAAGTAACGGTTCGATCTTTCTTTTTAAGAATTGTTGACGCCACAGTGGCTGAAATTTCCCTGATTTTCCGAGTAGCGTCTGACAAGAAGGGCGACTGTTAATGTGATTAATCCATGCTGCAACCTGATCGGGATAAGATCCATGACCGTTCTTTATGACAAATTCATAGTCGCCAAAAGCCGCTTCATAAGAATCATTATCGAGAGCACTCTTCATTGCTTGGCTTTGTGCGCTCCAAATCCTCAATCCGGTTTGATCGAAGGTTTCAATAAGCCCATCCCATACAAGAGCGGTGATACCGTGACCACGATTTGAATCCATGGCAGCAAGATTAAACTGATGAGTCTCATGATCCATAAGAGCAGTGAAGATGTAAGCATCTATCCCAAAACATCGAGATGCCTGATGGATATATTGGCCAAGAAGTTCGGGGTGATATTTTTCGAGTCTTGATTGTTGTTTGATGGTGTATTTGGGCTTATCGAAAGTATCTCTCCACTTGATCCGTGCTCTAATGTAATTTGCGATTTCTTCTGGACTTGGTTGTTCAGGAAAGACAAAGAGGTCCTGTCCAATCAGTTCAATGGAACGCTCTCCAAAGGGGATACCTGACAGATCAGACACTTCATCTTGTAGAGCTGTTTTACAGCCGACAGATGCCTGCAGGATCATTAGAATTGCAAAGACAATTTTATTCATCAATTCCTTGACTTTATCTACACTCTTAAAAGATTGATTCGGAGTGGTTCGTTCAGGGCTTGATTGAATACTTCGGCATGAAAAACAATTGTCAGATGTTTTTCTTTTTTTTCAGCTATTTAAAGACGCGGTAAGATTTGCAAACAATCGCCAACTTAAGCATTATCAATCACCCAAACAAGAAGCCTCGGCTGCTGAGCAACCGAGGCCTTTTCCTTAACCTTTAAAGCATGGAGACTTTAACTTAGCTATCCTTGCGGGGGGAATATAGGTTACTTCCCTCTGTTTGTTTCAGAATTCCCATCGACCGTTTGATTAGAAAGAGGTGCAGCGATACGTGCAAAACATAGGGGAACTTAAGGTGAGCGTACTATTCATCAACAACTCCTTTTCAACAACAATAACAATAGAAAAACTCAACATTCAGTAACAACGTGTTGGCCAACACATGAACACTTTTTAAGCAATGTTGTTTTCGTTTGCAACCCTATTCCCATTTTTATCGGTGATTCGGGTAGTTGCTGCCGATTTGAAGCAGCGGAGTTCTGAATGTTGAGTTTGAACGGTCTTCACTAGGGTAAGATTTTTGAATGAATTAAGACGTTTTTCGGCACTATGAAATCGAAAAACAGTGCTCATTCATGTCGTTTTTAACCAGTATTTTCAACTTTTTATAAACCTTCTTAAAAAAAGTTAAAGAATGCTTAACCCACTCCGACCCCCTATATTAAACAAGAATTTCATCCAAAAATAAGGGTTTCACCATGAGCAATCTCGCAAAAAACTGCACGACCTGTGGAAGGAGCTTCAAATCAGAAGAAGACTTTTTTGACAATACCTGCCGTTGGCGACTTTGTACGATGGGACACCTTTGGTTTAACTGTGACTGTGGTTCGACTTTGATGATAAAAAAAGGTAAGTTCCCCTGGTATTCACCGGAAAAAACGCTAAGCGAAGAAGCTGCTTCGGTGTTTAACAAGTTGAGCAGCATCAAAGAGCTTCCCCACATACCAACAGTGATTATGAAGCTTCAGATGCTTCTTCAAAACCCAGAGAAAGAAGTGAGCGAACTTGCTCAGATCATAAGACTCGACCCCCTTCTTTCATCTCAAATACTCACTCTCGCAAATAACCTTAAGTCACAACGTTCTGAGCAGATCGCTAAATTAAAAAGCATTGAACACGCCATTGTCTACGTCGGTAGGAAAACATTGAACGATATGATTATGGCGATCCCGATTAAGTCAATCGACATCCAAACCCAGCATTTTGATAAAGAAC
Source organism: uncultured Oligoflexales bacterium (assembly GCA_964490675.1). GTDB lineage: Bacteria > Bdellovibrionota_B > Oligoflexia > Oligoflexales > JAWKNZ01 > CAZBDM01. The sequence goes on along the minus strand of CAZBDM010000130.1, from coordinate 7,394 downwards.
AGTTTTGGAAGCATTCGTATTACAGTGCTGCCATTTCCGAGAAGATTTCAACGCGCTATGTTAAACAACTTAACCCAGACGAAGCATATTTAGCCGGATTTCTTGCCAATCTCGGCAAAGTTATATCGGGTCTGTACTTTCCGGAAAAAATTGATCAGGCTCAACAATTCGTCAACGACCCGAGAACAATGACGACTTGGAGCGATGCAGAAGACGCCGTTGGCGTGACGAATCATAGTATTTTAGGTGAAATTGGTGCAGCTATGTGGGGACTACCTGAATTTGTTATGGATGCTGCACGACATCACCATGCCCCCCCCCAACAAAAACTTAACGTCGATGAGGTGACGATTGTTGATGTCGTGAGTTTCGCTAATATCTTAACTCACTGGCTAAATTTCGAACCCCACAGGATTTGCCAAACGACACTGGAAACTCACATGAAAAACTTCAAGCTCAGTGACAAAGAAGTCGACAAAATAGTCGAAGAGCTTGGTTACCTAAAAGATTGTACCCAACTCGCCGCTTAAAAAGTTAGGCCGGCACAAGCCGACTTGTCTATTACTGCGGGGTTGTAAAGCGACGATCATCACTGTAATAGGTAAAGATGTCGTCATACTGAGAAATCTCAAGAATGACTCGGGCAGGAACAATATCGCGACACAATCTTGTTCTATGATCTGTGACCTTTACCTGCCAACGCCCTTGGTCGTTTTCATAAACTCCTTTCCAAATTTTAGATCCACAAGAAGTGGCTTCTAGATCTAAAGGAGCAAATCTCTGATTAGGAATCACATAGATTTCACAAAGCCCAGAAACAAAGTCACTCATCAAAGCCACCGGACCTGTTAACTCACCCTCATCGAGTGTCAATGAGATTCCGGTATCGCAGCCTGTGGGTTTGTGCGGAGCATCATCGTACATAGAAAATTGACCGACAGATATTTGCTCCCCCGCCATCGCTAAGCTTGCAGAAAAAACAGTACCTAAAACAATTGCCATCATACGTCTCATAATTCTTCCCCCTTGAAAAGATGTTTGGTGATTTTCTAAAGAGAGGTGTAGCACGCTAAGTGGCGAAAACAATAGAGTTGGGCGGCCGGTTAATAGCTTTTTTAACTGAATGGCTTGTTTGCTGCCACTGAACGGCAGCAAGCGTAGTGATACTGCTTCTACTGTTGATGAAGACGGCTGGTAATACTGGTTTGTTGATAAAACGACAGAAGGAACACGACCCTTTTACTTCCCCAACAAACACTTTACAACGATAGGTCATATTGTCCCTTGCTTGCTTTTAGCGTACGTCAGAAATGACGCTGTCAGACAACAGGCTAGCTAAAGATATTCTTAGGTGCTATTCTCCCTTCCTCAAAAAACTCATCAGATGGGGAGTAAATAAGATGATGAAGAAAGCGTTATTTATCGTTGGATTTCTTGTTGCGACGAATGCTCAGGCTGACGATTCTTTTGAATATCATGGTTATATGCGATCGGGTATCGGGAGCAGTCGAGGCGGCGCTGATCAGGTTTGTTTTAAAGCACCGGGAGCTTCTTCAATGGGGGGTGCTGTAAAGTTTCGCCTTGGTAACGAATGTGAAACTTTTCTTGAAGCAGCCTTTACCAAAAAACATAAACGCGATGATAACTCCGACAAACCTATGTTTAGCACCAACTTTCGAATGGCTTTTGTCAGTAATGGTGACAAGGAGTGGGAGTCGACCAGTGTCTCTTCCAGTCAAAACAGTGAAGGTGAGATAAGCAATAGCGCCGATCTCACCCTCGCCTTAAGGGAAGCGTATGTCAACGCAGAGTCCCTCTTTGGTAGCACTGGCCTATGGGCGGGTAAAAGATTTTATGCCCGTGATGATATTCATATGATCGATTTTTACTTTCTTAGTAACGCCGGTCCAGGTTTTGGTTTTGAAAACACTGACCTGGGCATTGCTAAGCTTCACGTTGCTGCAACGCGCAACACGCCTTCGTCAGACAGCGATGGACCGGCACAAACAAACTTTGATTTACGGCTGACTGATATTGAACTCGCTGGCGGTCAATTGATGTTCGTCTACATTTACGGAACTGCTGGTGAACGAGGAGCTGCGAGTGGACAGAAGAAGTGGCAAGCCCTATCAGGACAGCAAGCGAGTCTCATCTATAAATTTGATATGCTTGGCGGTTTTTTAAAAACGGGACTGCAATATGGAGTTGGCTTGTTTGGAGCAAGCGGAGGCGAAAGTCGACTTAATGACTTCGGAGCAGCAGGCGCCCAAGCAGTAGCGATTGATGATAATGACGCTTTCGACGCTGCAGAGAAATCCTCTACCTTGCGCTTCTTCGCTCATCAAGTATCTGAATTTGGCAAGACCCTCTCAAACGCTTTACTTCTTTATTATCAAGATGCTCACTTCGGCGGATTGAAAAACGCTACAAAAGAGGTCCCTAATGTTACCGAGATCTCGGCAGGTCTACGCCCTATTTATCACGCGACCGAAAAGGTCAGCATCGCCTTAGAGTATGGTGTTAATAGTGTTCAAAACGCCATTCTCGTCGAAAAAGAAGGCGAACAACCCGAGTGGAAATCTGCCCAGCTACAAAAGCTCACCCTAGCCCCTCAGGTAGCTCTGGCGAACAACTACTGGGCGAGACCGGTCATAAGAGTGTTCTTCACTCAAGCTATGTGGAACGAAGATGCTAAGGGTAAAATCGCTGAAAACGTCTACGGAGATGAGACAGAAGGATTTAGTACCGGCGTGCAAGTTGAAGCTTGGTGGTAAGACGCTGATGTCAATGTTTTTTTGCCGGAAACACATGATAGGCCATACGATTACCACACTTTACCAGGAGCTTGGACCAATCAAGACTCCCGTTGAGCGAAGTGACTTGCTTTTAAGTTATGCGGTCTATCACAATGAGCTTGTGCGAGGGGTCATCAGAGTGGTGACTCCTCTTTTTTACGGTCAATCGTCCGGAGTCAGTCTTTGATCAGCTCGATTTGTAAAACTTTTACTTTTCCAGCTTTCAAAAGATAGATTGTATCATTGTCGATGACGACGTCGTCGAAAAGTTCTTTTAAGCGAAAGACTTTTTCTACGTAAGGCTCAAGAGGGTTTTTTAGATTTATCACTTCGACCCTACTTTCTAAGACTGATTGATCATTTCTCACGTTGGCTAATACGACTGCTCGATCATAAACGAAAGAGATTTTGTTTGGTACGGCTTCGTAGAGAGGAAGAGACTTGACGACGTGACCTTTACTGTTTTCTGTAATATCTGTTTCACCGTCATAATATATAACCAGCTCGGCTTGAAAGGAACCTTTCGTGTAATTTTCATCCTCGGGCTTTAAATCATCTTTAAACATAGCCATCACGATATCACC
>CAZBDM010000130.1:0-4005 GCA_964490675.1 uncultured Oligoflexales bacterium | reverse complement strand
ACAGTAATATCAAGAGTCGACACAATAGTTGTAAACTCTTCTCTGAATTTAGTCGATTTGCCGTTTTGATTTTTAAAAATTTCAAACTGGGAAATATGCGCATCACCAGCACTCAGAAAGCGCTTGCCGTCATGTTTAAGTAAATCGATTCGGTAGCCCAATTCGACATGACCAACCGTTGGCCACGTTTCGTCGGTTAGATCAATAACCCCTAGGCCACTTGCATCTTTCATGACGAAGAGATGGCCGTCTTCAAGCACCGTCATACTTCTTATGCCCGTTTTCGTGGGATATTCTGTGGCAGGCAAAGGAGGAAAGTCGGCCACTCGTGCAAATATGTTGGGGCCGGTGTAGTCAAAGGTCTCAAAGTCTATAAGCTTGGTTGACAGTCCAACGAGCGGATCTTTCACTTCTTGAGGATTCGAAATATCGCAAACTTTTAAATTTTGATCCTCCATCCCGAGAAAAAGACTATCTTTGAAAATTTCAACAGCGTTTATCGTAGAATTTAGAGTACAGGTACTCGTTTGAATAAGCTGTGGTCCGGAGGCGACGTTGATATCCAGCACCGCTAGAGAGCTAACACCCGACGTACCATCGTTACTTGACATATAAATGTATTTGCCATTTTGGATCGCCGATGTTGGCGCAGCAAGAGTATCGAAAGTCGTTTCACTGACAACGTTAAACTTAATTTGGTCATAGTCAATCTTCATTGTATCTGTGACAACAAGACTCAAAGCTTGTTTGATCGGAGGATCGACGTAAGCAACTTGATAGGACCCCCTCGACGCTTTCGGTGAAAAGGATACTAAATCCTGTTTGACAGTCAGTTGAGCCATGGGAATGATGCCAAGATATTCTGTGCCGTTCTCGTCGGTCGTATAAGACCAAAGAGAGAGAGTTTCTTTTGGTAGTTCTTTGGGAGCTTTGTATTCAATCGATAGTATGGTTTCAGAAAGCTGCTCTTCCGTCAAAACAGTTGAGATTTGAAAACCAACAGTTGAAGATGCAACTTCTAGATCAGCCACCAGACCAAAATAAGCGGCAGTGGTATCGGTAGCAATATTGGCTCCCTCGTAAACATCGTAATCAAGAGTCTCTTCAAGACCCTCAGGAAGAGCGACCTTTGGCTGCTCATCCTCAGATTCTTCAGTTTCAGCATTGGCATCAGATGCCGTTAGATCCTGGCTTTTCTTTTCGTCTGAATCTCTTGTATTTTTTGATAATTGTGAGGAGCTACATGATATTAGGAAAAGGAAAATCAACGTGGTATAAAAAACCTTCAAAGCCGCCCCCAGATTTTAGAAATCTCTTACCTATTTACCCTCTAGGAAAGACTTTTCGGAATCCAGAGCATTCTTTCGATCAAATCATAGTTTCGCTCGGTATGTTGACGGGTTCGAAGCAGGTTTAAATTATTAGCAAAATATTACGTCATTTTCTCAAAGGATTGAGCTCACGCCAGCTCTGAATTCTCTCAGCATATTTGAAAATGAATGGTTTGTTTTCTCATTTATAGACGAGGTGTGCAGTTAACCTCTTCAAAGTTAAACAGGTCATTTCCAGGATCTGGACATTGATACTTACCGTCACCCGAAACATTAATCTTAACATCATTAGACCCAATCTCGCGAAAGTCAAACTTGTTCACACTCCCAGAAATAAAAATATCCACGTCTAGCTCGTTGGTTTGAGACATCAAAATGAATTTGTCAATCTGAAGTGCTATTTTAGTTTCGATGCTAATGACATTACCGTTTGTAATAAGACAGATGCCCTGATATTTTCGATTTGAACCGTCATCATCTAATTCTAATTCGAGATTAATCTCGTTTGACTCAAAAACCAAAGCGATTACCTTTCGATCACTAAGCGTTACATCGATTTGATTGCCTCGAAACGTCAAGACATCGGAAGCATCAACCTTAAAGCCCTTAGCACATTTAGCAATTTGTGCTTCACTTGGTTCTTTAGAATCTTCATTAGTTGCAATAACTACATCTGAAGTTTGACTGTGTTTATTGTGCGATTCTTCTGACTTTTCAGATATGTTCTGTTTTGATGAGTCTTGGTTTTTACTGGTGACAGCTTGACTATGACTTGATTTTTGCTTGCCACCAGAAGACTGTTGGTCTTCGTTTGTTGTTGACTCTTTGGCAGAGGGGACGACTGATTTTACACCGGTAAACCGTGCTTCTTCCCCACACCCGCTAAAAGAAAAGATAACGAATAAAATCTGCAAGAATCTCATGCCGCACTCCTTGGTTAAAACTTAGTAGGTCTTATCGTTAACCAAGCAAGCGGTGTTCCATGCGGAATGCTTTGAGTGCGACCTGGTTATCTTAGCGAAAAGACCTTACTCTTTTGCTGCACAAACGATCCCCTGCGACCGTTCTTTACTGTAGGAGGTGTTGTCAATCCGATGCTAAGAGCTCGCGCATTTTTTTTAACAAGGCATAAATAAAGATCATTTTGAGGTTTAGTAAAGTGACTGCTGTCAAAGCTCTTTGAAAACTGTAGGACAGGCATTTTAAATATTAATTATCAGATACTTAACAGGATACAGGCCGCTCCCAACTGATGCCTTTGTGTCATATCAACTCCCCTCATCCAGATCCTAATCCCAGTCAGCAAAAACCATGACGACTTTTAGACCTAGCCTGCAACCTCTGTATTTGTTAGGAAAGGCCATCTTTTTTAGGGGGGTGATTCATGGACCGTCTTATAAGTCTCTTGGGTCTTTTCGTCATGTTTCTGCTGGCGTGGCTACTGTCGAATAATAAAAGACAATTAAAACCAAGGATCATTGTCGGCGGCCTGTTTTTACAGTTCTTGTTTGCCATTATTATTTTGCGAACCGAACCTGGCCTCAAGTTTTTTGAATGGGCAAATTACATCTTTACAACGATACTTTCGATTTCCGACCAAGGTGCCATGTTCATCTTTGGTGAAGACTTTAAGGAACATTACTTTGCTTTTAAAGTCTTACCGGTCATCATCTTTATGTCATCGCTGTCTTATTTGCTTTTTTACTGGGGCATCCTGCAGAGGTTTATCGCTCTCCTTGCTAAGCTAATGGACAAAGTGATGGATCTTTCTGGCACCGAATCACTTGTCGCTTCGGCTAATGTTTTTATCGGTCAGACTGAAGCTCCGCTACTTGTCAAACCTTACCTAAAGACGATGACTCGTACTGAAATCATGACGATGATGACGTCGGGTATGGCAACGGTCGCAGGCAGTGTTCTGGCAGCATTTGTCGACTTCGGGATTTCAGCGGGTCACCTGTTAGCCGCCTCGATCATGTCAGCTCCTGCTGCTATCATGTATGCTCGCATCATTTATCCGGAGACCGAGCACTCCTTCACCAAAGGCAAAATTGACATCAATGTTGAAATAGAAGACGTCAATGCTTTCGATGCTGCCTGCCATGGAGCCTCTGAAGGTTTAAAACTTGCTCTTAATGTTGGTGCGATGCTGATCGCTTTCATTGCCTTAACAGGGCTCCTTAACCTTATTTTACAGCATGTCGGAGGCGTATTTGGTTGGTCGATCACCATCGAAGAAATCTTTGGTTATATCTTCAGTCCACTCGCTTGGGTGATGGGAGTTCCTTGGCAAGACAGTTTTGCTGTCGGGCAACTTCTTGGCAAAAAAATGGTCATCAATGAATTTGTCGCTTATTCGGACCTGGCAAATATGGTTAAGGATGGTGAACTTTCAAAGCGCGCTGAGACTATTGCGACCTACGCACTCTGCGGGTTCGCTAACTTTTCCTCAATCGCCATCCAGATTGGCGGCATAGGCGCATTAGAGCCTGGACGACGCAAAGACTTCGCTCAAATTGCCCTTAAAGCCATGCTAGGCGGTACCCTCGCTGCCTATTCTACTGCCTGCGTTGCAGGGCTACTCACTTGAAAAAGCCATTCCCTGTGGGTGCTTTATTGATCCGGGATCCGAAATTTTTTGAAAATAGTCCTTAATATCAACGGATTCGAAGTT
>CAZBDM010000129.1:953-9587 GCA_964490675.1 uncultured Oligoflexales bacterium | reverse complement strand
ATTTAATATGATCTTCTTTGGTTCACGGAGACCGTTTAATGTCGCACCTGCCGTCATCCGCGAATACAAAAAAGTCGCCGATGATGAGTCCGAGAATCAGTAATCTTTGCCTCCATTGCTATTTTAAGGCCTTAAAATAATGGAATAAATCTATTCTTTAATATGTTTTTAAAAAATGATAATGATTGAGGCTTATTTGCTTGAGGCGTATCTTGGTGTTTACTTTCAACTTATTTTAAGCGAGCGGCGCATGAAAAGACTAGAGCCCTACGGACCATTAAAACTCACTGGATTTAACAACCTGACTAAGTGTTTAAGTTTCAATTTATATGACTTTTGTGTAGCTCGTGACGATAGCGAGAGAAAAAGCTACGTCGAGTATGTCTACGAGAACTTTAGTGCTGCTAAGATTACCAACGTTTTAAGAGGAATCTGTGACATCATCGAAGCGAAAGTCTTGGCGGTGAGTGACCAGGATTACGATCCCTGGGGAGCCAGTTCACTGGTTTTAATGAGTGATATCAAGGGAGGGGGCGATAATTTACAGTCTAAAGTCCAGGCGATGCACCTTGATAAAAGCCATATATGTGCACATACTTATCCAGATATCGGTGATCACGAAAGTATTGCTAGCTTCAGAGTCGACATAGATATCGCCACTTGTGGGGATATCACGCCTCTTAGTGCGCTCAATTATATGTTTGAAAACTTCGAGTCGGACGTCGTTGTCGTTGATTATGTTGTGAGAGGCTTCACTCGTGACAATAAGGGAAGACGCATTTACATCGACCATCGCGTCAATAGTATTCAAGATTATATCTCACAGGACGTCCTGAAAGATTACCACTGCACCGATCTCGCCCTTCAGTCTGATAATATCTGGCAAACAAAGATGCTGCGGGTGAACCATGACTACGAAAGTTACTTCCTTGAGGATAAACCAAACCTTGAAGACCCTAAAAATCAAGCAATCCTATCTGAAATAAAAAAGGAGATGCGGGGTATTGTTTACATGTGGCCTGAATAAACAGGTCAGTGAACGTTTGGTTGCAAACTATTACAGAGAACTCCTATTCGTGTGACAAAAAGATTTCAGCACGTCGTAAGATTCCTCTCATCTGAGCTTCGCTAATGTGAAATCCACTCTTGCCTGCAATGACGTCAATCTGATGACGATCTAAAGATAAGATGAAATGTCTCATGTCGGGGCTTAATTCTGATTTGAGCTGCGATATTTGGTGAGGTTTGATCAAATTCCCGAAAACTGGTTCTCGGCTATTTGGGCTTCTTTCAACTGCTCCACGATTAAATTGATCCGATCTTAATGAAAAATCAATGGAAACAACATCCTCGCAATGAAGCCAGTTTAAATTATGAAAGTCCCAGACACCCAGTAGCTCATGTAACGCCCAATGATCTGCAAGTTGAATACGAAGTTTTTCTGGTAAAAGGGGCCATAGCTCCTCAAAGCTTCTTAGTGAATATTCATCAACATATTCGTAGATATGATCTTCTCCAGATTTTCCCTCGATAAATATAGTCAACGATGCAACAGTAAATCCATTATCTTGGTAGCTCTTTAAAAAACTTTGTTGTTTTTTGCGAATTGAACTGCGTGAAGTCTCCGTAAAGGCAACTAAACGAGTGAGGAGACTATCGGGCATTTTTATAATGAGAGTCGCCGGAGATTTGACCGTTGGCGCTGCCTGAAAAAAATCAGCCGCAAACTTTTCAAATCCAATATCAGATTGAAAACCCTCTAATCGTAATACAACATCGTAAGACTGTTGGGTACGTATCCTAAAGACGCCGACCGACAATTCGCTAATCTCCATATCTGCTAGTAAATCTGAACTAAGTTCAATCAGAAAGGAGTGTTGAGACCCAACTTTAGGGAAAAGGCTCGTGCTTTCAACAGAACCTTTGGAAATTACTGGGCGGACCTTTGGAAGTGGATCACTATTGGTGATGCTGTCGTTTCCGAGGAGTGGTGGAAGCGCCATTAAGAAACTAATCAGTAGAACACCGGATTTAAGTGTCATTGTTTAAGCCTGTTAGTCATTTAGCCTGGATGAATGGGGCAACGAGTTTGAAGATTATGAATAAAGAAATAAAACAGAAACACCTCGATGTATAATTTAATATTATAATATTTTTAAAAAAATTGAAATAATAAATTTTTTATACAACCGATTGAATATTATAATAAAAATAAGCCAAGCAGGATTCTGAAAAGGCGGCTGTCTGTTTCACGATAACAATAGAATTTATGGCTTTGAAATAGGAAGATCTTTGTCAAATAGCCTTGTCGTAACTTAGGCTCCGAAAGAAGTCACTGGTGATCCGCTTGGCGAGTCTCTGAGAGAGATTCTTAAACCTCTTCTCAAACATTTCTTCTGCACGTAAAAATTGGTTCTCAGCGGTGGTAAAGGTATCAATGATGCCGTAGGCTTCTGCTTCACTGTAATTTCTTCGCAGTAGTATTTCTTTGGTATGTAAGTTGATCACCTCGACTGCGACGCTGACGGCCAAGCGTTCTTTCTTTGCGTACGTGCTCGATCGGTTAAGGTTACGAAATTCATTGGGATGGGGGGGATTGTCAGTTAATTCAGGATCCTTGTCATCTTCTTTGCCGCCCTTGTCGTACTGCAGCGAGTCGGCTTTTTCTAGGTGAACTCTCAGGTAAAGATCGGCCTTATCGGCAGTCGTAACGATTAACCTACCGTTGGCAACGAACGATTCTTGCAGACTTTCCCAAAGTTTTTCATGGGGTAAGACCATTTTACTCGTATCATAAATGGACTCTATGGCGATTGACTTGACGCCTTTTGGCACTCTTACGTACTGATTTGTGAATCGATATGCACAGCTACTAAGCAAAGTGAGGGAAAAAATTGCATACAAAATCAGCAATGTTCGGCGAGAATGTTGTAAAATAGAGATCAAAGGTGCCCTCAAAGAAAGATACAAGGAATCACTATGTATACCACGGACTTCGATCAGAGACCAAGCCAACCAGTTGTAAAGTCGAGCCTTAGTGCCCGTGATGCTTTTCTCAGTTGGGTCAAAGAAAACAATCTTCAGACCATTAAAGATCATGCTGGTCTCTTGTGGGAAGTGAAAATTAAGACCTCCGAAGCACCTGATCCAGATGACACTCATGGCCTCATTTGGTTAGCGGACGTTTTTCTGGTGGCTCAGGTGGATGCCGAAGGCTTGATTCATTCTGGTACCTTACAGGAAGATCAAGACGCTAGAATGATCGACCTTCTGGGTGATGACAGGATCACTATGGTGATGGGACCCAGGCACGTCTCAGCAAAACAAGGCCCAGAACTGGAACAAAAGTTAATCGCTCTCATGCCAGGAATCAGAAACAGTCTTGAGCAGCAAGATCTAACCAAGGTCAAGCGAAGCCTTATCGGTCGATGGATTGACCGTAGTCGACGCTTCGATAAGGGCTTAGCCTTTTAATTTCCTTAGCTTTGTAAATCTCAAACACTTTTAAAATAGAATTGCTTTGACTGGTAAAAATGTATAAAGTTGCCAGTTTTGAGGCCCTTTTTTGGAGTTCCTTCGACGATATGGGCAAAGAGGCAGGGCTAGTGAAGATTAGGTTTTAAAGGTTTCAAGGGAGAATCGAAAGTTGATAGAGTTGATACCTGAATTAGTGGATGGGGCGGTCATTTGTCGCGTTGAAAAACCTTGCAAAGAAGATTGTGAATACTGTGCTGAGCAAGTCGTTCATGTTCATAATTGGTTGATGGAAACCGAACTGGGTTATTTGATCTTCGATCTTCAAGATGAAAAAGATATTTGTTCTGAATTTTTAGAAGAACTCCTTCACCTACGAAAAAGAATGCGCATCCCCTTTTTATTTGCTGGAGTCGTTGATCGGCCCAAGCGCGTCTTAGAGGCATACAACTATCAAGAGTTGTTTCCTCTTTTTATCAACCCAGAAGACGCTGTGCGTGCACTCAGACTGCATTATCCAGAAGTCACTGAAGCCATTAACCTTGAGAAGGTAAATTTCGGCAGCTCTATCTGCGGAAGTAAATCTCGTGGTGAAGATGTCATCGAGGAAGACACATCAGTAGGCGATGATCTCGACATCTAGTTAGCTGTAAACAATCATCCCGCTTTGTCGAGGGTAGGATGATTGTCATTGAGTCCTAAACTTCATGTGTATTTTTCTTAATTCAATATCTGCTTTAAATCTTCTTTTCGAAAAATATTGGTCTCTGTCTTCAGAGCCTTGAATATTAATATACTGATAGCCACTTTCAGCAGCATAATTAATCCCCAAATACATAAGACGCCGATACGAATGGGCGTATGAAAAGTCATTGATTAATGCGTTAAAACCCAAAGTTGTGGCTGAAATTTTACTGAATGTGAGAAACCCAATCGGGTTGTCCTTCTCGTCTCTTATCAAAAAAGAATCTAAAAACGGACTCTTCCAACCAAAAAGAACATGGGATCCAATATAGTCATACTTTTGACCACCATTACGGGCTTTCATTTGTTCGGCCCACCTCTCCAGAAGTTTCATAAAAACTCTTATGTGCTTTGCTGGCTGGTAAGTGCTTAAATGAACTTCGTACTTTCTCTCGCTGCGGCGTAACTCTTCGCGCAGAGAACTATAATGACGACCTTCAAGGCTTGACGTTTTGTTGGTTTCAATGATTTGCTCAGGGTAACTGTTATCATCAAATTTACTAAACTCATCCCACTGTTCAGAGTGACTATAGCACTCGAATCCAATAGCTTTGAAAGCCATGATTTCCGACAAAGATACGTTTTTACAGATGATGGGGCCATTCCATTTGTTGATGAGATCTGCAATCAACGAAAACTTTTCTTGACCAAAAGAAGTTGTAACTACTAACTGCTTTTGATCGGTATAGCGAAAGGTGAAAAAGACAATGCTTGTTCGATTCTTAAGGCAGTAGCAGCCCTCACGGTTGGCTTGAAAGATATAGCCAGGACACAGTTCAAAATCCTGTAAGTAAGGATTTCTCTCAACGAGTCGAGCAAGAAAGTTGATTTCCTGACTCTGCGCCCGGCTGGTCTCTAAAAAGTTTTTGTGCTCTTGTGCTTTAAAAGCATGATGATTGAGAAACATTTATTTCCTCTCTTGATTTAAAAACCTTTTTGATTTTCTGAGGCTGCTGTCATGTTCATGACGTAGGTTTTCCAAGGTGCACGAATTGTTCCCTTGGGTCATCAACACGATCGAAATTTGAGTGAATCATCAAGGGCAGTTAAGGAATTGGATGGAGAGGTTTTAGAGGAGATCATGTCAATGGATTAGGAAGATGAACACTTTTTTTACAGTTTGGGAAGCCCCAACGGGCTTCCATCTTTGCTTAATCCAAGTATCCGCGTTTCGCCTGGTCTCGTTCGATGGATCGAAAGAGAGCACCGAAATTACCTTCGCCAAAGGCGAGGTGATTTTTGCGTTGGATGATTTCAAAAAAGATCGGACCGATGATGTTTTTAGTGAAAATTTGCAGGAGATAGCCTTCCTCATCACCATCGACGAGGATTTTTAGCTTTTGAAGAGCTTTATGATCTTCCGTGACGTTAGGAACCCGATCGAAAACTTCTTGATAATACTCATCGTCAATATCGAGTGTTTCAATAGAGGTCGACTGTAAAGATTCAATTGATTTAACCATGTCACTGGTCAACAAAGCTAAATGCTGGACACCTGGTCCGTTGTATTCGTCGAGATATTCGTTTATTTGGGATTTTTTCTCTGTTCCCTCATTTATAGGTATGCAAAACTTTCCGCAAGGTGAGCGTAAAGCGTAAGAAACGAGCCCGGTTTTTACTCCTCGAATATCGAAGTATCTCACCTCAGTGAATCCGAAAACTTCTTTGTAGAAGTTTGACCACTTTTCCATTTCACCTTTATAGACATTGTTTGTCAGATGGTCGATCAGTAGGAAGCCTTTGTCTTTAACGACGTCAGGAGTCTTGAGGTTTGTAAAGCCTAACTCTTGGTAGAGGGCGTTAAAGTTTTTATATTCATCGATTAGGTAAATAAGGCTGTCACCGATTCCGTATATCGTTTCGAGGTCTTTGCCTTTTCGCTGATAGTCGATTTTATCGGACTTTTTCGCACCGCGCTCGCTTGCGATTTTAAGAGCATCACGACTATTTTTAACTCTCCATCCCATCGAAGAGATGCAAGGGCCGTGGGCTTTGTTAAATGATGCAGCATAAGAGTTTGGTTCTTTGTTCAGCAAGAATGTGATCTCGCCCTGACGGTAAAGATCGATCCCATTTTTTTCGTGCTGCATGATGCGCGAAAAACCGAACTCTAAAAATAGTTTATGGAGTTTCTCAGGTTCTCCAGAACTAAACTCAACAAATTCGATCCCATCCAAATCCAAGTAGTTATTGTCGCTCATAAATCCATCCCTACTTTGTGTGTTGCTGGTTAAGGTAGGGAGCAGAATACATTTATTTACTAGGGAAATCCAGTCGCATAAGGGGGAGCTGTTACTTTAGAAACTCATGAAAAGAGATAGACTTTTGTTTTTAACCAGCCGGGAGGTGATTTTTGGGGAGCTCTGTGCTAACGTGATAAACAGAGCAATATCATAGTCTTATTGCAGCATGGCGACTAAATTGCTGTATTCTTCTGGCAGATGCGCAATGAGTGCTTTCTTTTCGAGGAGATAAGGTGAGCGACGAAAATACTAGAGTCAGTCAGCGGCAAGAGATTGAAGATTACGAAGTGCGGGGAAGCATGTCCTGCAGGGACGGGCATGAATCTCAGAGTTTTTTAATCATCAACCTGTCTGAAACAGGTCTCCGCATTACCCACAAAAAGCCTATGAAGGTTGGGGTTCATATTGAGATGGTGCTCGATGTACCTTACAATTTTGAACTCGAGGGTGAGGTCGTTTGGTGTCGGGAGGATGATCAGGGCTTTGAGAGTGGAGTTCATATTTTGGTGAATCGCATCGTCCTTGCAGATCTTTATGACTCCTTCATTGATTAGATCTGGTCTGCTCCAAGAGTTCCGATCACCTTAGTCATATTTGTTTTCAGATATTGGGAAAAACCCCTATAAGTCATCGCGTTTTCTTTGCAAGCCATAAAAATCACTATAAAAATCAGTTTATTAATGTTTTCTAAAGAAAACTTTATAGATCATTTTTTGTTGACATTGATTCTTTATAAACTTTATAGTCTCCTGGCTTGGAGGATAAATTGGATATATTTAGATATACAGATTATAACGACTACCTATCTAGTTATTATAATTATAAAAAACTTCGTCACGGCTTTTCTTATTCGGCTTTCGCTAAGAAGGCTGGCATTAGTTCAAGGGGTTACGTTAAGCTTGTGTTTGACGGCAACCGCCAGATTGGTTTTAAGGCTCTGCCAAAATTCTGTCAGGGACTCGGTCTCAACCCGAAAGAAACAAAATATTTCGAACTTATGGTCCGCCTCAAGCAAGCTGATACCCCTGAAGAGAAGAAAAAAGTCTACGAAAAGCTTATGCAATTTCCGCAGCGTCGGCAGGTAGCTGATCTTGAAGCGGAGCATTATAACTACTTCAGTAAGTGGTACTTCGTGGTTATTCACGAAATGCTATCTCTGGAAGGGTGTCCTGCCGGAATCGACGAAGTCGCTGAGTGGATTGAAAAACGCACTAAAGGTGAAATCACCATTAAAAAAGCCAGAGATGCCCTCGGCCAGCTTCTAAAACTAAAACTTATTTACCAAGACGAGAATCGGAAATTCAAATACTCGCAAGAAAAGGTCGAAACAGGAAAGCCCGATGTGATCAAGTTAGCCGTCCAGGCTTTTCAAAAAGATATGATTGATCGTGCTAAAGAGGCATTTATTCACGACCTGGTTATCAGAGAAATATCTTGTTTAACCTTCGCTGTAAAAAAGCACGATATTCCTCTCATGAAAGAAAAACTGAGAAAGTTTACTGCTGAAATGGACGACCTCTTCAGCAAGTCCGAATCTGCTGATACCGTCTATCAATTAAATCTTCAGCTGTTCGACATTCTCCCTCATGTTGAAAATGATATTAAGTTTAGTCACCCGATCTCAGACACTAAGCATTAAGTGTGAAACAGGAGTTGCAAGTGTTACATTCGACCAAAACCCTCATACTGCCGATCTTCCTCTTATTTGGAGCATTCCAGGCATTAGCCGATGGTGGAAGTTCTGCAGGTAATAGTGACGGCGAAAACTGTCATGAAGTCCGCAATTTCCAAATGGACGAAGCCACTTTTATAGAGCGCGATATCAAGCCTAGGGATCTCAAAGTTGAGTGGACATTCAGGCTTAAACAAGAAACCCCAAGGTACGTGCGCGTCAACAAAGGAGAAGCTCGCGATCGATTTAACGTATCATTTGATAACGATGATTCGAAAAAGATAATGGAAGCTATTAGGACTTTTGATGAGCAGTTACCTGACAACGATAATCTTACCTACGATCCAAACATATACTTCAGTCGTCAAAGCTTAACCGATGAATCAGAGGATTCGCCTAATCTAAGGAAAAATCTTGTTGGATCTCTTAGGATATCGGTTACTGATAGAGTTTGGAATGTTGATTCTGCCAGGCCAGCAAAATAACGCTGCATGGCCGATT
>CAZBDM010000129.1:0-943 GCA_964490675.1 uncultured Oligoflexales bacterium | reverse complement strand
TCCCCGCCTACTTGGTATCCCGTAGCCCTGCATAACCCAGGAAAAGGAAGGGAAAGTAGTCGTTGCAGTTACGAAAAAGACACCGATGAATACAAGTATTTCGCTCTTAATGCCCTAAATGGTTCTGGCTTCTATGAGTTTTCTCTACCAGAAGTCTTATACGACCGGACATTGGCTGGATTTGAGTCGCTACCAAATTCTTTGTTTCTCAATCCAGTGGTGACCTGTAAGCTCGTCATTGATAATTCTGACGGAGAGGGACTAGAAATTAAAAAGTTTAACAGGCATTTCCGAAATAAAGATGGTGCTGTTAAGGTGACGCATCCTACAAACAAGACATTTTTTACCTATCACGAGATCTCTCTCAACTTTGTTAATCTAGAAAAGCTCGACGGTCGTCATGACTTTACGGTCATCGATACGACCGAAGGTCAAACGATAAATGGTCAAGTGACAAGTTTAAGCGGTGTTGAAAGCCAGTATCAACCTTTTGCTGACGTAGACGAAAGTGATCACATTTTGATTAAATTTGATAACAGTCGGGAAGTCATGCAATCGTTTCTCGATGGCTTTACAAGTAGCGTAGAATAAAAAGATTGGTGATTTTCGCAGATCATTTGAAGGCGGTTGTTACGACTGCTTTAAAAGGCACGGAAAAATATTATGAAATGGATTGTTGCGATTAGCATATTGCTATTTGCGGCTCAGACTTGGGCAAACGAGCAATCAGAGATTCTCTGGTTGGAGCGACCGTTGCTCGGAAAGAAGCCTCTTCCTAGTGAGTTCCCTGCGAAAAGGTATGAGGGTTATATTGGAACCTATGCCGAAGCCTACTACTATCGCGGCCTGACCTACGAATTGCTGGGCGACCCGGACCGCGCCCTGGACGACTATACGCACACCATCGAGCTGGACCCCAACCACGCGTCGGCCTATAACATGC
>CAZBDM010000128.1:8535-9712 GCA_964490675.1 uncultured Oligoflexales bacterium | reverse complement strand
TTGGACCATTTTGCAAGATGGCCGACTCTTTCGATACAGGACTCAAACAAATTCTTGGTGAAAGAGAGATCGGAGTGTATTCGTGTCATTCCACGAGCCATTCTGTCACTATTGATCGTCAGGTAGTTAGCATGACTACCGCTGCGTGAAATCATTTCCGTCGCTTGGATAATCGACTTGAAAAGCGACCCAGCTTCGTTTTTGAGATCTTTGCCGCGTTCTCGCATCTTGATGAAGGACGATTTTAGATTTTCAAATAAAGATAGAAGCTCGGCTAGAGCATTTTGACTGAGTTTCGTTTCGGTAATGGTACGCATGTAGACTTTTACGAGTTTAGCGATTTCAAGACTTGCTGTGGTGACTGAGTTATTACTCGTTCTTAACTTCTCAGATGCTGAAGCGGCTTCGTTTTGAATGGTCATAAGAAGATCGGTAATCGAGCGTGTCGCTGTTGAAGAGCGCACCGCTAACTTACGAACCTCTTCAGCAACAACGGCAAATCCCTGTCCCTGCTCGCCTGCGCGGGCTGCTTCGATCGATGCGTTAAGGGCAAGTAGGTTGGTTTGTTCGGCAATATCGTCAATCACGTCGATCATATTAACGATTTCAAGAGCTCTTTGCGACAACATGTCTACCAGGCCACCTGCCGTTTCAACATCGTGTCTACAGGACTTTATGTTTTCCTCTACGGCATGCAGAGAGTTTTCACCTTGTTTTGTTGTATTCAGTAGATTGTGAAGCTGTAGTTTAACTTTATTGGTATTGGCGTTAATCTGTCCTTCACGCATCTGTGTTTCCTGAACAAGCTTGTTGTTGGCTTCGGCATACTCGATGACGCGATTGACTTGGTTATTCATCTTACTATCTACCTGGCGCATCGCTCGCAGCTGAGTCATCAGTGCGTTCCAATCAAGGCGGATCGCCGAAGCAAAGTTGGCGTTATGTTGGATCTCATTGACTGTCGAAACAAAGTTGCGGTTGGTTTCTTCTAAGGTTTCAACGATAGAGATAAGATCTCTTTCAAGGACTCCAGCCATTGCGGTAAAGTCGTAAAGACTTTCGTAATTGAAGCCTTTTTCGTCGCCTTGAGATTTCGCATCGGATGAAGCAAATTTGACCATTTGCTGCAGGTGTAAAGAAGCTTCTTTCATACTTGATACGGCTTGATCAATGGCGG
>CAZBDM010000128.1:4490-8525 GCA_964490675.1 uncultured Oligoflexales bacterium | reverse complement strand
CGGTCGACTCAAACTGACCTTTAGGTTTTGGTCTAGATTTAAGGGCTTGCTTGAAGATCGGAATGGTTTTGATCTTTTCAGTTAAAGATGTCTTTGGAAGAAGAACGAAAGTCATGATGAAGAGTATTTGTAGGAGAGTTAAAACGGTTACGTAAAGAAAAAAGTTGGTGTGTACCATACGAGATTGTTGAGCGACATTTTCAAGCGCACCCAAGGCTTGCTCGTGTTGGGTCAGAGTCGATTTATTTGTGGCTTGCGAGACTCCTTCTAGGGTTTGATGGATATCAGTCAGTAAGTTATTACCGCTGAGGCCAATTAAGTTGCTGCCATATACGTCAAAAATCATCACCAGTGAGATAATTGGCAAGGCGATAATAATAAAGATCATCCACAAATTCTTTTTATCTTCCATGATATCTCGATCCTTGGTTTGCAAACCTAATCATAAACATAGTCATCGATCTCTATAGGTTATCGACGGGTGTTGATTGAAATTAAGCAAGAAGATTTGGCTTGTGCTTGTAGGGCGCTATTAATAGAGAGGGAAGTCTTATAAGTTGGTTAAATTTTAAGTCAGTATTTGTCTCCATTTGAGATCACCGTCAAAGGGATACTCCATTAGTCCGATTGATCGTGAGCAGTGACACACTTTTCAAAGAGCCAAAATGACGGACTCAGTTAAGAAAATTTTTCCGCTTAAATCCCTCTTAATTTTCACTTGTTAGAAAAAATTAGAACGATCGTTCAAAAAAGTTCTTGAGTTTTGAAGGTTGTTGACGAAAAGTCTACTTGAACAGTTGTTCAAAACGAATGTTCGACTCAAACATACGTTTGATTTAGTGGGAAAGATTAATGAAAATAGTGACATATGGCCTGCTTGTCATAGCAGCTGCTCTAGTCAGTGCCAACCTAAGAGCTGAAAACTACAGCGAAGCTGACCTTATCAAGCTTGCTCAGGGGGAAACTCCTAGTCGCCTCGCTAACGATGCAGCCGTTTTGGCACCGCAGGTGGGTTCGGCTCAGTTTAACGACCGGTTTAGCCCTGAGCTGTATTCAAATCTAAGTCATTCGATTAACCGCGAAAAATCTACATTACAACCAACGATCAACGACATGACAAACCTCGCTGTTGGAGTCAGACAAGCATTACCGCAAGGTATGCAATTGTCCGGCGAGTTATTTACGGTCCAGCAAAACATGGAAAACGGCCCGCTTGAAGAGTCGACGAGAACCGGGATCCGAGCAACTGCAAAGGTCGACCTTTGGAAAAACCGTTTCGGTAAAGTAGACAAAACCCAGGATGAGTTTAATCAAAGTCAAGTTAAAACGGCAGAGGTCAATAAGAAGATCAGTGATCATGGATTTGTTGTCGATGTCAGGAAGGTATACTGGTCGCTTGTCAATAATCGACTGAATAGTGCAATTCGCTTACAGCTCATTGAAACATCTAAACGGCAACTCGAATGGGTTCAAAATCAAAGAAGGCAATACATTGCAGACGAAGCTGATGTTGCTCGTTATGAGTCACTCGTAGAAACCCAGTCGGCAGCTCTGCTCAATTTGTCGTACCAGAAAGAAGCTCTTATCGCTCAGCTAAAAGCATTACTCCCGAGTCTAAACGGTAAGGATTTCGACATTGTCATGCCAGATGTTGAAAAAGCTAAAGCTCAGGTTTTAGACTGTATTGCAGCCATAGAAAAGTCAGCTAATAGCTCACAAAGTAGTTATTCAGACTTAATCCAGCAACGCTCAGACAGCTTTCAGCTGCAAAGTAAAATTGACGACGTTTACGATAGTCCGCATTTAGCTTTTTTTACCAGTGGTGAAGTCAACGGACTTGACAATGGTTATGATAACAGCTTCGAAACCGCAGCAAGTGAGCCGATGCCAAAGATCACTCTTGGCCTTGAGTTTTCTATGCCACTTGGTTCTCGTAAAGAAAAGTCGAAGGAATACCTAAAGGCGCTTCATAAGCTACAGTTGCAAGCTCAAAACGATTCACAAAAAGCTCTCCTTGATTCTCAGATAACTCGCACACTGCAGCTCATAAAGGTTTTACAACAGTCTTTTGAAGTCCAGAAGCGTAGCCAAGCAATCAATGAGAGACAATTGAAACTGTCCAAGAAGCGATTTGAGCAGGCCCGCGAGCCCCTTGCTATCATCATCAATGACGAAATCGCTCTTCTTAACAGCAAGATCAATTCCGTCAATATTCAATCGCAAGTGATTGCAACGGTACTCGATCACATTAAATTGTTCGACAAACTTGATTGCTCGTTCAACTAGAAGGGGAAGGTAGAAAGATGCTAAAACTGTTTATAGAAAACAAGAAGTTTACCTACGTTTTGACGGCATTCTTTGCCACCCTTGGCATTATGGGGCTTTACAGTCTGCAGTCGGAATCATTTCCGACGGTCAACTTCGGCACTGTTGTTATCACCACCTATTACGACGGTGCATCGGCAAGCGATATTGAAACCCTGATTACTAAACCGATCGAAGATGAAATTAGAAAGGTACAGGGAATTAAAGAAGTCCGTTCGGTCAGTCAATCAGGGCTTTCACAAATCACAACCCTGGTCGATATTGATAATTACGACGTCGATGAAGTCATTAGTGATCTGCAGAGGTCGGTTGATCGCGTCCGAGATCTACCTAGTGATCTCAAAGAGAGACCAACCTTTTTTGAAATAAAGTCAGATGAAATCCCCGTTTGGGATTTAGCTATTACCGGACCTAACGAAAATCGCGAGCGCGATATCATTGCTGAAAGGTTGGAAGAGTCTTTTGAAGACCTTCGTAACGTTTCAGAAGCGACCTTGACCGGGGCGACAGAGCGTCGGTTTAATGTTTTAGTCGATGTTGAAAAGCTAAAATCTTATTACATCAGTCTTGACCAACTCAGTGCCGCGATTTCGACACGTAACCTAGATATTCCTGGCGGTTTTGTCGAAAATGACGAAAATCAGCGTCTCTTACGCATTGAAGGTAAGATTGAAAATGCTAAAGAACTTGAGGAAATCGTTGTCCGAGCCAACTTCTCGGGACGCATCATAAGAGTCAAAGATGTTGCAAAAGTGGTTGACGGTAAAGATGATCCGCAAATCTTAGCACGCTACAAGGGAGAGCCCGCAACTCTTGTCACCATCACAAAAAAGAGCGGCTCTGATATGATTAAGCTGCGTGATGAGTTAAAGTCGAAGCTGGAAGTCTTCAAAAAGCCTTACGGTGACCAATATCAATTTCACATCTATAATGACGAAGCGAACCGAGTTTCCTCACGGGTCAGTGTTCTTTCGTCCAACGCATTGATCGGTCTTCTTCTGGTTATTTTCTTTCTGATGATCTTTTTGCCAGGGCGATCGGGAATTATGGCTACCCTTTCGATGCCTCTCGCTGTATTGGCGACCATTGGTTATATTAACTTTAGTGGCATGACTCTAAATACGATGACGATTATTGCCTTGATCATCTCTCTTGGGATGCTGGTTGATAACAGTGTTGTTATTGCGGAGAACTACAACCGTCTAAAAAACGAAGGTTATAATGGTTTTGATGCCGCCTTGCAGTCAGTCCAAAAGCTCTGGCTTCCGATTACCATGACCGCAATGACGACAATCGCTGCTTTTCTACCCATGCTTGTCACAACCGGGGTGATGGGGCAGTTTATTCGTTATATTCCGCTCGTTGTTACCGCTGCCTTGATCATCAGCCTTTTGGAAGGTTTTCTGCTTTTGCCAGCTAGGCTTGTCGGCAGCAATAAGCAGAAAAGGATTCTCAAAGACGGTGATTACTTCACAAGAAAAGTACAAAAACCATTTAAAAACTTCATGGCCGTCCTACTACGCTGGCGTTGGCTTACGTTTTTTGGTTTAACAGGTCTGCTTATGGCGTCATTTGTTGTGATGATAATGTTTAATAAGTTTAATCTATTCCCAACGACGCAAACGGAAGTTTATATCGGTAGAGTTCTTCTTAGCGCTTCCTCCGACTTAAAGGCCACTGACAAGGAACTTGGTAAGTTGGCAGCGGCGG
>CAZBDM010000128.1:1946-4480 GCA_964490675.1 uncultured Oligoflexales bacterium | reverse complement strand
CTAGGTGATTTAGCCACTCATATTGTCGCTAAAGCGGGTAATGATCAGGTTAACTTTAACGACAGAAAAGCAAAGATTGGCGAAAACGTTGGACAAGTCCTGATTTTTGTATCTGAAGAAGCGAAGTTTATGCCTACTGACGATATTCTTGAGCGTCTAAGGAAGATACCGCAGCCTGAGGGAGTTTCTATACAGTTTCAAGCAAACGTCAACGGGCCACCAGCAGGTGAACCGATTAGTGCGATTTTTAGAAGTAACGATGATGCGCAACTTGACGTTGTCGTTAACAAAGTCATGGAGAATCTCAATAAAAAAGACGGTGTCTTTAACGTCCAGGTAGATGATACTTACGGCGATAAAGAAGTTCAGATGAATATTGATTATCGCAAGGCGTCGAGGCTTGGACTCAATGTTCAGACAGTTGGCAATACCATTAGAACAGCATATTCAGGACGTCGCGTCTCATCGGTTAGTCTGAAAGGCAATGATGTTGACCTGTTTGTCAGGCTTGAAGATGAGCAGAGAAACGATATCAAGAAAATCGAACGACTTCTGGTTGCGTCACCGAAAGGTGATCTCGTTCCTTTACGAGTTGTAGCGAAGGCCGTTGAAGGTGAACCCTCTCTTTATCTCAAACGCTTTGACTTCAAACGAGCTCGTACTGTACTCGGCGATATTGATGAGCGTAAAATAACAGTTTCAGAAGCTAATCAGGTGGTTGCGGATACCTATGAGGAGTTACGAAAAGACTATCCGGCAGTTACTTTGACTTATGCAGGAGCGCAGAAAGAAACCCAGGATTCCATGATCAGTCTTATGAAAGCTTTAGGGCTGTCGCTCGTCGGGATCTTTGCTTTGCTCGTTTTTCTCTTCGCATCCTATATCAAACCATTTATCATCATGACGACGATTCCTTTTGGGATTGTTGGATTTGCTGTTGCTTTTGCCATGCAAGGATTGCCCGTTAGCTTTATGGCGCTTATCGGAGTCATTGGGTTAGGTGGGATCATTGTAAACTCTGGCATTGTTCTGATGAGTTTCATTGAAGATATGAAAAAGGAAGGCAAACTTGAGCTCATGGAAATTCTTGCCAGTGCCTCAGGTATGCGCCTGCGCGCTGTAATGGTGACGGCACTGACAACAGTCAGTGGTCTTATGCCAACCGCCTATGGTTTAGGTGGATCTGATCAGTTTATCGAACCGATGGCTATGTCAATGGCTTGGGGTCTGGTCAGTGGTACGATTCTCTCACTTATTTGGGTGCCTACAGCCTACGGTATTCTCGAAGACATCAATCGCTTTAAATCTTCTCTTTTCAAGAAGGGTGGGAAAAAAGAAAAAGTTGAAACAAACGAAGAAAATCCTTTTGACAAAGAAAAAAGTGAAGTGATTTCTGCTTAAAAGGAGTTTTTGCCATGGAGAAAAAACAAGATAGCAAACAAAAAATTTTTGGTGTTGCTTCAAAAATGTTCGCTGACAAAGGCTTTGATGGTACTTCGATAAGAGACATTGCGAAAGAGGCGAACGTCAGCCTTGCCTCAATTAATTATCACTTTAGAAGCAAGCACCAGCTGTATCTTGAAATACTGGTCGAAAACCACAAAAAAATGGAAGCACACTTTAAGAGCCTGGAGTCTCTTGAACTAAGTTTCGAAGATCTTGTCGTGGAAATTTATAAAAAAATGTTTGACCATGCTTCAGATATGACGAATGTTTTTAGAATGATTACCAGTGATTTTTCTTTGCCCGAAGATGTCGATGTTAATGAGCACATTCCTGAAACCTGTCAGACTCCCCCTGGAATTGGGCTGATGATCAAAAAGATTCAGCAGTGTGTCGATCAAAATATCGATATACATGTCGCTCTTTGGTGTGCTTATGGTTTATTTGTGGAATGTGCGCACTTTACTTTAATGGTCTCAAAACCGCCGGTTTTCTGCGATGCTAAAAGATCTTTGCCCATTATCAAGCATGAGGTAGCAGAACTCTGGTTGAAAAACAAAGCGATCGCGATGATCACTTATCTTAGAGAGCATCGTCAAGGTGTAACAGATGCTCTCAATTTAGATCCTTCGATTAAAGGGACGTTAAATCTCGAGGAATTGATTTAAGCTTAGTGGACCAGTAAGTAGACGGCCGTCCCTGACAAAATGCTAACAAGTGGTTGTTTCACAACAATTTGCAAAAAAATCACCGTGGAAATAGCTAACAGCTCCGGCGCCATAGCAGAGATACCCCTAGGGAGTTGGTCTTTGATTGAGTAAACAACCAGAAGAACCATGATTGTCGCTGGTAGGTAGCGGTTGAAGTAAGTTAAGACGGGCGCTTTGGTTATCGATTTTGCGGCGAAAGAAAAGGGTAGTAATCGCAAGAATGAAGTGACTTCCTATGCAACTTTTTTCATTTTATTCTTGGCTTCTCTAACGGTCGACAAATTGTGTTTTTTCCACTCTTGCAGACCTCCAGCAAGATTAAAAACTTGAGGGAAACCGATTGACTGTGCAATACGCGCTGCCCGTGAAGAACGACCACCA
>CAZBDM010000128.1:0-1936 GCA_964490675.1 uncultured Oligoflexales bacterium | reverse complement strand
GCACAAACAAAGAGATAGCGATCTGATTGATCAAAATCTTTTAGCTTTTCAGCGAAATCATCGGTTAAAGTTATAAATTTTGAGTTTTCAATATGACCAAGCTCATCGTTCCATTCATCTTCCCCTCTCACGTCAATGACAACAAACTCTGCGCGTCGTCTGATCGCTTGGCTGGGGTCGAGGTCTTTGATCCTTCTTCCGGTAATGATACCAACGAAATCTGATACCACTTGATTAAGTCTTTCCATTGACGATTGCAAATGAGAAGCAACCTTTAAACTGCTGGACGATTGTTCTCGATTTTGATGAGCTGATGCTTCAAGAGATTGCATCGATTTACCAATCTCAGTGAGGCCAATGTTAAGCTCTCTACTCGCATTAAAAATATGGTTTATACGTTCGTTCGTTTCTGTGACTGCCTCTGAAAGATGGTTATTATCTCCTGTTAACAGATTTAGTTTCTCGCTGTTAAGAGAAACAAGCTCCTGCATAGTTTTTGTTACGTTTTGGACAATTTCAGCATTTTTGCCAATGATATGATCTATTTCACCAGCAGCTTTACTACTATTGTCCGCTAGCTTTTTGATTTCCATGGCAACAACAAGAAAGCCTCGCCCCGCTTCGCCAGCACGCTCGGCTTCTATTGATGCGTTAAAGGAAAGAAGCTGGGTTTGAAAAGCAATATCGTGAATGATGTTTGATTTGTTTCTGACCTGTTTGTTGCCTTCGATGAGTTTCTCTAAAGTTTTAGCATGAACGTTTAGTTTTCCGTAAGAAACCATCAGATCTCGAATATTGTTCAAGCTTTGCTTGCTGATATTCAATGCGTTTTCGCTGATTTGGTTGGTTGCGGCGATATTTTCATTAATTTGCTTTACCATAGCAACGCTTTGTTCCGTGCTGGATGAGGTCTTTTCGATTTCAGAAAGTTGCTTGTTGGAGCTGACGTCTAGCTTCTTTGCGTACTGGATTGAACTCTTAGTGACTTTGTTGATATCTGTAAATACTTTTACGAGTTCATCAATTTCTTTGACGAGTTTTCTAAGTCGTAGATTTGACCTAAAACCCCATAAAGTCGTCAAAAACAAGAGGCATGTCGTTGTGATAAAAAAATCAGTCATATTAGCCACCAAACAATCACCGATATGGGGTGTGCTTCGGATTATTACTTATGATTCTTTAGCCTTACTTTCGAAAAGCATCTCGCATGCGAGAAAGACCATCTAAAAGCATTGATTGTGGACAAGCGACTGACATACGAGCAAACCCTTCGCCTTCTTTGCCAAACCAGTATCCTGGATTGAGAGCGACTTTAGCTTCTTCAGTTAGTTTACGTTCGAGATCGTCTCTCGTGAGCTGAAAATTTCTAAAATCAAGCCACATAAGATAAGTTCCCTGAGGAGGAGACATTTTTATTTGCGGGATTTCTTTTTTTATGAATTCTTGCATGATGCAGATATTGTTTTTTATGTAAGAAAGAACCTCCTCCAACCATATTTCTCCTTCTTGGTAGGCAGTGGTCATTGCTACACCTGAAAAGGTGTTGTTTTTACGCATGGAGAGTTTTACTGAGTTATGATCGAATCGCTTTTTAAGTTTTTGATTGGAAAAGACCACAAAAGTTTCGGTTGCCGAAGCAATATTAAACGTTTTAGCGGGGGAGCGGCAAGACACAATCCACTGAGCCTCCTCATCATCGACAATATTTAAGATAGGATGATAAAGGGATCGCTCAAAGACGATATCGCTATGGATCTCATCGGCAATGAGATAGGTTTTAGTCTTTTTGCATATGTCGGCGACTCTTTTTAGGTCCTCTCTTGACCAAACTCTTGCAATAGGATTATGCGGGTTGCATAGAATCAATAGCTTATTTGCTGGGTCGGAAGCCTTTTGCTCGAGATCTTGAAAGTTAATTTGATAGTGGTTGTCTTGT
>CAZBDM010000127.1:2770-9847 GCA_964490675.1 uncultured Oligoflexales bacterium | reverse complement strand
ATCTCAAAGGTTTGATTGGATTGCAGGTGTTTTTTTATGAGAAATCCGGGCTAAGGCGTTTTGCTCACTCTCCTTTTGTCTTTGCCTGCGGCGCATTTTATACGAAGCGCTTTGAAAAATATGTTTTTTGTTGCAGTTTCTGGTTTGTTCTTTTGCGAGAAAATAGATCGTAAACCACCAAAATCTTGCAAATGCTGAAGTCAAAAACCAAAGTATTTCATCGACAAAAAACTGGCCTATTTGCTCACCTTGATCAAATCTTGGATCACTGACATCCTTTAATGGTGCTAGCTAAGAAAATAAGCTGGCAAAGTTTCGATGAAGTCATCGGAAAACATGACAAAGCAAATAGTCGGCCGGCCATAGCCAACCGGTTAATGGGGGGGGGCTTCACGATCGACTACGTAATCCAAGCGGATCCTGTGGATTGATACTATCTTTATAGAGCTTGGTGCGATCTATATGGGTGATTTGGTAAACGATACCAATCCAATTGGTGAAGACCTTTGTCGATGAGTCCTGCCAGACATTATCAATATAATTAGAAATCAATGCTTCAGGAAAGTCAGGTTTGGGAAGATGAAGACGCTCATCGTGTTCAATGCGGTATTTAAATTCATTCAGAACAGCGACTTCAAATGGCCCTAGGTAATTATGCGGGAAGGGAGGGAACTCTATAGGGTGTTTTTCGATGGCTGCGAGAATATCGCGTTTGTATTCTTTAAGGAGAGAAATCGTATCGTATTCAGGATGGCCTTGAAAGAAGACAAAGCGAATACCATCTTCACTGGTAGCTAGGTGTACCTCTTTTTCTTTACTCACTGACAGAACATTGAGACCAGCCTTTTGGAATTGATCGAGGGTGATTGAATTCCAGCGGGAGTGGGGTACTTCAAAGCGATCATTGATATGATTGATGAGAGGATGTTTGGAACTATTAATTTCGTGACTATAAACCCCCCAAATTTTTTGTGACTGTTTATGGCGCTTTTGGCCGTATCGATATTCAAGCACAACGTGGCTTGCCAAACATGAACATAGTGTTGAAGCGACATTATCAGTCGCCCAGTCAAGGATTTTGGTGAGTGGTTGCCAAAAGGCCTGCTCTTTTAAGTCTTCTCCTTCAACATTAGCGCCAGTAATAATCAGTGCATCGAGTCCGTTACTCTTAATCGTTTCAAAAGAGTCGTAGTTTCGACGGATATATTCCTGCGCCTTGTCAGAGCGCGGTAACTCTTCTAGCGTAAACGGGTGAACAAATATCTGAGCAATGGCGTTACTTTCACCTATGAGACGAAAAAACTGCCTTTCCGTTGCTTCAAGAGCAGCATCAGGCATCATGTTTAATAAGCCGATGTGCATTTCTCGAATGTCTTGCTGCATAGCAGATTGAGATTCTAGTATAAGAAGCCCTTCCTCGGAAAGTTTGTCAAAGCTCGGTAGTTTTTTGTGGGCGACGAGGGGCATCTACTGGTTTCCTTTGGCAATGGTACGCTCGATAAGCGAATCGAAATCCTGTGCGTCTCTGGTATCTTTGGTCTCGCTGAGATTGATCATATAGCCAGACTGTTTTGCAATCTCTTCATAGCGAGGGATGCGATCTTTTAGAAGGCGAGGGAAAATCCATCGAATAAAATCATCCGGATTGATTTCTGCCATATAACTTAAATCGAGCTCCTCTAAGTAGGTCGTGAGTTGTTGCTGAAAAAACTCCGGGCGAAAATAAAGCGGTTTTGGATGTGATTGAGATCTCTCTATAAGGGTTTTGAGTTGCTGGTCGTCATCGACTTTTATGTAAATGATGACGGTGTGCTTAGCCAAAGTTTCGATGACTTTTGGTTCCTCAAAATCGCATAAACTTCCAGCTGAGTCATTGACAAAATGAGGGTAGTGATAAATGCTTTCGGCTTTTTCGATAAACTGTGGGACGTCAAGAGAAGCATTTATGCCTGCTTGCCTGTAGAGTTCTTGACGGTGAATAAACTCAGGAAGCTCGAGACCTCCCTGTAGGGGATTACCTGGTTTTCCTATAAAGCTTAATAAAGGTCCCAGATCGTTAAAACGAATATTGCTTTCAATTGAAATCCAGTCTTTTCGCAAAAGTTCTTTAAGAAAGGGCTGGAGAATCGCATGTTGTTTGATCATGTCGATAATCGGCTCGTCGAGATAGCGAGTGCCAATCCGGTAGTCACTTGAATAGTGGTACCATTGTGACTTTCGTAAGATTCCAGACAAATGGGTTTTTCCTACACCAGACATACCCATCAGAGTGAGTTTTTTCTTCTTCCAGCTTCGGTATTGATTAGCAGAGAGTTTCAAATTTAGGTCTTCCCAAAAAATTCTGGCGGCTTTCGGTCGCAGGGAAATTATAGGATTGCCTTGCTGCAATGAAAACCATTTTTTATGTGGCTCTTCCAATCAAACCAATCTTCGTCTGGCTTATTATGAATTTTGAAGACTTTTGCATTTTTTGCAGGACTTTCTGGTTTTTCTGGAATGACCATGCTGATACCGCCGCGCATCATTGTTTCAAAGGTCTCTGTTGAGACTTTTAATCCGGACAAACTGAGCTGCATACCAAATGCACCAGCCATGTAAAAGACAGAGTTGTTGCGGACAAGTTGAGCAGCACAGTCAGGGACGAAAATAGTCAACAAGACATGACTGGCAGATTTTTTAAGGGTGATATGGTCGACAAAGCCAATTTTTACTTGTTTGTAGTAAACCGGAGAGCCAGGTTGCAGGCTACTGGCACGATCTCCTTCAAGGGTAAAGTGAAGACCTTTTTTACCAAAAGAAGGACGTGGAGCTTGCTCTCTAAGTTGAAAATAGTTGGCATGTGTCGCACTTGTTCCGGGTAAAATATGAAGGCTCGCGCCGGAAATAAAGTTTTCTGGGTTTTTGACTTCTTTCAGGCCAGCTTGAAAGCTCTGTTTCCAAATATAAGTATCTTTGACGAAGAGCTGTTTATGTCTTTTTTCAACAAGAAGGCGACCGATGACGCGATCCCCTTTGATTTCCAGGTTGCTTAATTGGCCGATTTGAACTCCGTTATACATAATAGATGTACCTTTAACTAAGCCTTTCGCATGGCCAAGATCGATGGTTACTGGAAAGTGATAAAGGTTTTTATATGACTCGTGACTCATCAGGTGGAAATTTGTTTTTGGAGAAGTTTTATTCGGTTTTGTTGAAAGATTAATGACAGTGATTCCACCGGAGACGAGCTCGGACAGTGACTGTGTTTTAAGCCGTAGAGCTGGCCATCTAAACTCGACATCTATGCCAGCATTTTTATAAAAGAGACTTTTACGATTTAAGTAACTTAAATAAGGTTGGTCAACCTTCACAGAAAACTCGAATTTTTTTGCTTTGGAAACGTAGCGACTGGTGATTATTTCACCGATTTTCATGCCTTTATAAAGCAGCGGCGTTCCCTCAGAAAGACCTTCATGGCTATCTGACATAAGGGTAATCAAAGACTTCTCATCGGTAAAAGCTCGCGCTTCTGAGTCATAAAGGGTGTACATAGTTTGGCTGATCTTCTGCTGATCTTCCTCTGGTGAAGACATCGATATACCACCAATAACAAGAGATGATAGAGAACCGATTTCAACGGTTAACCCCTGGCTTAGAGTCGCTGATGCTTTAACACTTGCATCAAGCCAGAAGCGACTCGAATTCTTAACAAGGTGTTTATATGGTTTGTCAATGACAACCTGATAGTTGACGCCGTCCTTTGTCAAATTCTTATCAACGATTTTACCTATACTTAGCTTTCGATAAAAAATCGGTGTTCCTTCCGTAATCGACCCATCTTTTGATACGAGGGTAAGATAATAGCCAGAAGGCATCACTTCGGCAGGTTTTTTCTCTTCGGCAACAAACTTTGTTTGAACGGGCTGGGAAAGGATTTCATCGCGGTTCCTTCCTGATGGCTGGATATCGATGTAGACGCCGCCCATGACCGTATCGAGTCCGCTGATTTCTGTGAGATTGACTTTCGGAGAAACCTTCCAAAACTTTGATCCCTCTCTTGCTACAGCTTGAAAAGCATCACTGTCGACCGTAACAATCACATCGACAGTAGAGATATCACCGGTTGTGATGTTTAAGTCGGTGACAAGTCCAATCTTAATGCCTTTATAGCGCAGTTCTGTGCGACCAGCTTCGATTCCTGTACCATCTTTCATAACGATTGAGATTTCACTGCCGACTTCAGAGAAGTATTTGTAAGTCATCCACATAGAAACGATAATGGCTACAACTGGTATAAGCCATATGAGATAGTCAATTTTCTTTTTCACAAATAGAGCGGTTTCAATCATCTTTGTTGAAGTCCCATAAAAGTCTTGGATCGAAAGTATGTGTAGCAAGCATAGTCAAGACGACAGCTGCGGCGAAACAAATAGCTGCCGGTCCTGTATGTATTCTGACAAGGTTGTTAAATTGGATGATCGACACCATAAGTGCGATGACAAAGATATCGAGCATCGACCACTTACCAATAAAGTGAATCAGTCGGTAAAGCTTTGTGCCGAACATGGCCTTTTTTGTTTCACTTTTGGTCGATAAAGCTACGAGGTAAAATAAACTTGCAATTTTAAAGACAGGAATAAAAACACTTGCAAAGAAGATAATAAAGCCAATGCCAAAGCTTCCTGATTTAAAGAAGTAAATCACTCCTTCCATAAGATTACTTGCATCTTTGACTCCCAATGAGGTGACTTCCATCATCGGTAGCAGGTTGGCGGGAAGAAGAAAAAGAAACGCTGCGACGGTTAAAGCGAACGTTAATGATAAAGAATGCGTCTTGCGCATATGTAAAGGTGTAAAACAGGTTGGGCAAACGTTTTGATCGTTGGGGGTCACCCCTTTGCAGACGTGACATAAACAAAGATTTAAGTCGATGTCACGCGGGCGATTCATTTTGTGTCCAAATATCTTGAGGGTTAAACCAGTTAAAGGTGAGATAAAAACATAACCAATACAAAAAGAAGAGAAAAAGACCAAACTCAAAGGTGAGAGTGGCCATCTTTTGAAGTTTGATAATTGCAACTAAAATGCTAATCAAATAGACCTCAACCATACCCCATTCCTTGAGAAAGGCGATGAATCTAAGAAATAAGCCGACAGTTTTTTCTGGAAGTCTGAGAGGCTTGCGGTTGAGAACAATAAAGATCAGAGAAAGCAGAATCATCGGAATGATAACACCGGTAAATAGTGTAAGGATCGCCATTGGTGAATAACCATCCTGAGTAAAAAACATCAAAGCCTCAACAATTGTTACTGACTGTTTTTGGCCCATGACATCGACGGTCATGATAGGCAGCTGGCCGGCCGGCAAAGCAAGCAGAACTCCTGATAAGGCAAAGGAGAGGACTAAAGACTTTCTCTCACCCGGTCGGTATAGAGTACCAAGACACTGGGGACATTTGTAATGTCTGTCACGATGATCAGTCTCAATGTAAGATACGGTCCCGCAATATTCGCAGGCAGTTTTAATGTTTTTAGAGGGGGAGTCTGTCTCGGAGGGATCCATTTGAAAGCCGATGATAGAGAGAAGTTCAACTGTTTTCGGATGATTCTGTTAGGGTAAGATCTAGCAGAAGAAGCTTGGTCATCTCATTAAAAAGTGAGATCTACCGTATAGATCTTAAAAGATACATCATGCTCAATAATTAAGCAACACTAAAGATAACCGCCTAATATAACTATATATCTGCGGGTCGAGCTTGGTCAGTGGCCAAGCTCGATGGCCTTATTGCTGCTCTTTTTCTTCGGGCTGACAGACACCTGCAACCGGGTTTCCCACGGTTCTCAAGATCGATGCCTCGTTAGGAAAAATCGCTTGTCCCTTAATTTCAGAGTCGAGCACGTCTACCACCAAATCAAAAAGCTTTTGAACATGATAGCAAGGGATGTGGGGTTCAGCGTGAGCATTGCCGACACCTGAGTCGTCGGTTAGGAAGATATATTCACCACCGCTAAAGAGAGCGCCGTATCGCATG
The DNA here is from genome assembly GCA_964490675.1 of uncultured Oligoflexales bacterium. GTDB lineage: Bacteria > Bdellovibrionota_B > Oligoflexia > Oligoflexales > JAWKNZ01 > CAZBDM01. The sequence continues at coordinate 3,836 of CAZBDM010000127.1, read as the reverse complement.
ACTTTTTCAGCGAGTGGATCGATGCCACTTGATGCGATCGGATAAACATGAACCGACTTTGATGCCAAACTATCGAGTGCTTTAAGCGTCATTTCTACGCTTAGATTGTGGGGAGGAGCGTCGGCGATGAGAAAGAGAACCTTGGCCACTTCATCAGAGTCTGACCATTGTAGCTTTTCGTTGGCTTCACTTAAGGCAACGTCCATGGCTTCCGGAAAGTCGCCCCCCCCGCTTGCTCTCTGCTCACTAAGAAACGATTTAAATTCTTCAATATCAGAGGTAAAAGAGATGCCTTTTGTGACATATTGATCGCCTTTATCCCGGTAGACGATGAGTGAGAACTTTTGCTCTACATTGGGGTAAGACTCTTTGATCTTGTCAGAAATCGCTTGCAACTCGTTTTGAATAAAACTTAACTCATCTTGCATACTGCCAGTGGCATCGATGACAAATGAAATTTCTACACCTGCAGCTTGTTGACCAGAAAATCGTTCAGGCAGTTGCAGCTCTTCTTTATCCGGTAGTTCTGCTAAGCCTTCAGCAAAGCGATTGACGTTTTGTTCGTCCCAAAAAGAGTAAAGCGAATCTAGGTTGAGAGAATCGTCAAAGCGACCAGCAGTTAAAATACCGAAGTTCTGCTGATTGTTACCTGCGCCATCCGATTCTTTAGCACTTGCTGAAGAACGACCACTGCTGTCTGTGTCTGAGCCAGAACGAGGGATGCTGGCGCTTTCTTCCATAGAGCTGGAGTGGTCTACTGATGCATTGGAGCTTGCTTTAGATGTCGTTTTGCAGTCACTAGAAAGATCTTCAGAAGACATCGATTTGTTCTCTTCTGCCGAAACAGGCTGTCTTTCACCGGTCGACCATGTGTTGTCAGACTCGCTGGTGGTAAGCCTGAATGATCCGGTGAGGCAGGTCGATGATTTGTCGCTTTCAAAGATACCAGAGTCTTTTCCACAGCTAGCGATGCTTAACGTCAGTAATATTGATAATAATAAATATTTTGGCATGTCTACGTCTCCGCTAAATCATTTGAACGTCGTCAGTTCTGATAGGTTTAACG
>CAZBDM010000127.1:0-2760 GCA_964490675.1 uncultured Oligoflexales bacterium | reverse complement strand
GAAGATCGCTGCGGGAAATTGCGCCACCTCGCTCGGTTTCCGTATTCAACCGTATTCTTTCGGGGGAAAGTTTATTCTCAGTGAAACGACTGCCGGACACCCCAAAAATACTGTAAATTCCAACGTTTAAGGTTTGGGTTCAATGTTGTGATTGGTTGATTGCTAACTGATGACCTGCTGCTTATTGGCTTTTTTAGAGATATGTTGCTGTGTTACCATGATCAAAATTGACTTGGAGGAAAGACTTTATGAAGCGCATAGGCTTGCTCATTGCTCTAGCTATAGGGCTATTCTTAACTGGTTCTTTACAGGCAAAAACTCCTCTTACTGTTTATACGGCTGTCGAAGCAGATGAGCTTGCCGGCTTTAAAAAAGCATTTGAATCACAAGTAAAGGATGTCGAGATAAAGTGGGTGCGTAACTCGACAGGGATCATCACTTCAAGACTGATTGCAGAAAAATCAAACCCGAAGGCTGACGTTGTTTGGGGGCTTGCAGTCACCAGTCTTGGTCAATTGGCAGCGATGGACTATTTCATTCCTTACGAGCCTGAAAAAGTATCGGAACTTGCGGCAGGATTTGTTGATAAAAACAAACCCCCTCGCTGGGTCGGACAGAGAGCGTGGATCTCGTCGGTTTGTTTTAACAAGGTCGAAGCGAAGAAAAAAAATATCCCCGTACCGACGTCTTGGCAAGATTTAGCGAAGCCGATCTATAAAGGGCAAATCGTTATGCCAAATCCTAATAGTTCAGGGACAGGATATCTAAGCGTGTCAAGTTGGATTCAGATGTGGGGCGAAAAGAAAGCTTGGGATTTTATGAGTGGTATTCACAATAATATTGCCATGTACACTCATTCAGGATCGAAGCCTTGTCGTATGGCAGCGGCTGGTGAGTATGTAGTGGGGATTTCGTTTGCCTACAGGGCAGCGAAGCTCATAAAAAAAGGCGCTCCCATCGCTCTTGTCTCACCAAAAGAAGGGTTGGGTTGGGATCTCGAATCTTTTGCAATCGTAAAAGGAACGAAGAATTTGCAAGCGGCAAAGAAATTTGCCAATTGGTCAGTCAGCCCTGCTGCTCATAAAATTTATAATAAAGGCTACGCCGTCATTGGCCGCCCATCACTGGCTAAGCCTGTTGAACACTTTCCAGCAAATATCGATAAACTGATGATTAAAAATGATTTTGAATGGTCATCAAAAAATCGTAGCCGAATTTTGACGGAATGGCAGAAGCGCTTTAGTTCAAAATCTGAACCAAAAGGCTAGTGCTGATGTCCCATTCGGCTTTTATCAGACTTGAACATATCAAAAAATCGTTCGGTTCATTTGTCGCTGTCAACGATGTCAGTCTTGAGCTAGATCAAGGAGACATGCTCTGTCTTCTCGGTCCTTCTGGCTGTGGTAAGTCGACGCTTTTAAGATTGATTGCCGGACTTGAACGCTTGGATCACGGCAGAGTGATCAAGCAAGGGCAGGATATTTCCGCGCTGGCAGCCAGTCAAAGAGGTTGTGGGATTGTCTTTCAATCTTATGCGCTATTTCCAAATCTCAACGTCGCCGATAATATTTGCTACGGCATGCGCTCACGTAAGTGGCCGAAGGATAAAAAACAGCAGCGTCTTTCTGAGCTACTTGATGTTGTCCATCTTAATGAGCAAAGAGATAAATACCCTAGCCAGCTATCCGGAGGTCAGCAGCAGCGTGTTGCTCTGGCGCGTGCTCTAGCTGTATATCCTGATTTTCTTTTACTTGATGAGCCTCTCAGTGCGCTTGATAAAAACATCCGCGAAGATCTGCGCGGCGAGCTGAAGCTTATTCAAAAAAAACTAAATGTCACAACGATCTTTGTTACCCACGATCAGGAAGAAGCCCTTATGCTTGGAGATAAGGTCGCGGTTATGAATAAAGGACAAGTGCTACAGATGGGGCCCAGCGAGGAGATTTATCAAACTCCTCAGAAGCGTTTTACGGCTGAGTTTGTTGGGGTGATGAACTTCTTTCACGGTAGGCGTAACGACAGGGGCGATGTCTTCATAGGTGAAACAAAGATTGAAGGGATCGATCATTCCTCCGTTAAAGAAGGGCGTTTTGAAGTTGGTATCCGCCCAGAAAATTTAACTGTTTCCAGCCATCATGGGATTGAGGCGATCCTCGAAGAGGTCGACTATTTGGGATCGTTTTATCGTCTCAAGCTATCTTGTCGTTATTCAGATAAACAAATTGCAGTAGATCTCAAAAGTGACGCCGATAGACAAGTACTTCTGGAAAAAGGTAAACAGATTTACTTGCAAGCTGATGGATCGAAATCTCTTATATTTGCCGAAGAGGCTTAGTTTTGCAGAGAACAACAAAGTCGATTTTTATTGCAAGCTCAGCCATCATCTTCTTTCTTTTTGTCTTTTTAGTCTTGCCGCTTCTTATGGTTGTGGTGAGGAGTGTTCAAGATGATAATGGTCGATGGGTAGGTCTTCAGCACTACTTCCGCTATCTCAGTACCCCGTCATTATACGAGTCATTTTTCAACAGTTTGAAAGTATCTCTTGTTACAACTGTCATCACAGTTGTCAGTTGTTTTATCTTTACGTTAGCTCTACAACGCAGTCGCATACCGTTCAAATCTGGTTTAAAGAGTTTAGCGATGCTCCCTGTGCTAGCGCCTTCATTGCTCGTAGCGATTTCTCTAACTTACTGGTTTGGCAATCAAGGTGTCCTTAAGTCATTGCTGGGCTCGAATACTATTTATGGTCCGATTGGTATT
>CAZBDM010000126.1:7903-9880 GCA_964490675.1 uncultured Oligoflexales bacterium | reverse complement strand
AGGAATCTACAACCAGCTAGTAATCGCTCAGGCCAGCCTATAGGGCATTTTGTATAGATTTTTTTAGACTTTATCTCCTTGCTTATCGCCAACTAAATCACTAGGATTAAATCAATTCCCACTAGACACGAGCAACTTTTATAAGGAAGAAAAAGATGAAACTACTTGCGACTCTTTGTTTCCTACTCAGTGCAACACAAGCTTTTGCAGCAGAAACCGTATCTTTCGTCGATCTTGACCAATACGCTGGTCGCTGGTATCAAATCGCGCGAAATCCCCTTTGGTTTGAGCCACGCGACTGTACCTGCACACAACAGACCTTAACCGCTAGAGAAGACGGAGTGATCGATGTATTCAATTCCTGCACCGAAGGGGGACCAGATGGTGAGCTGAGAACGATCAGAGGCACAGCAACTAATGACGACCCAGAGACAAATGCAAAATTCACCGTCGACTTCAACCAACCTTTCAAAGGCAGTTATTGGATTATTGGCCTCGACGAGGAATACCGCTGGGCAGTTGTGACTGACAGGCGAGAGTACAGTCTTTATATCCTTTCGAAAACTCCTGAGCTAGATGAAGAACTCTACAACGCAGCTGTCGCAAAAGCAGCAGAACAGCTTGATACCGATAAGCTACTTATCACTTCCCACGAGGGTTGTACTTACCCAGAGATGGAAGAAGAAGACGATTCAGCTTCGTAAGATTTACTCACACTCATGCACCCTTAGATAAAGGGTTGCATGAGTATTTTATAAGGTAGGACGTCTTTTCAAAAACGACTAAATACGAAAAACCTCTGCTAAAGCACATCAAATAAATAAGATTTTAGATTTTTTAAAGTCAACCACTAAGATATCCGATAGCGAAAATGCTAATTGAGTGGAATCCTAATTTTGTTGCAGAGGGTATTGAAAATGGGCACTTTTCAAAACACTATTCTATTATCTATTTTTATTCATTTTCAAAAGTTTTATCACCTCACGTAACAGCGTAAATTGAAATTATTATTGGAACATGCTGACACAAGTCGATTGTCGTTTTTGTTGCGCTTTGGGCGGCGCGCCGAAACTTGATGTTGTTGTAAAGAGGGTCATGATGCCAGTTGCATTCGTGCGTATAAGTTTTGTCATTTATCTTATGCTTCTTAATTCTATGATTGCGTCTTGTCATTCAATGAAGGTTGACAAACACGATAGTTCCATCAAATTAATCCCAAATATACACAAGGAACGACAGACATTTGTTGCACAACAAAATGAAAGCATCGTTTTCAACGATACAAAATCATCGCTTATAAGGAGGACAATGACTTTAACAAATCAATATAAATACAAGATTTAAATATTTCGAACCTAGAGGACCGTTTAGTCTGATTAGAATATGCGATTCTAGAGAATAGCTCCTTCTTTGATGATTAAACAATAAATCTTTAGTTTGCGATTCCCTAAGAAACCCAGATCTTTTAGATGTGGGTTTTGTTTTTTGAGGTCAACTCAAAACAAACTAAAGTGTTCTTCGATTTCCTTGAGAATTGGCTTCATTTGCTCTTTTTCAAACTGAGAAACATCTGTCGTCACGATAATGACGTGACAGTCTCTCACAAGAGCTTGCCTCAGGGGAAAGGACTTCTTTTCGGAGGGGCTGAGATTTTTGGGAGCTTTTCTATAGTTTTGGAGTCTTTCCTTTGCGTCATTTTGATTGGCAAAACTTTCAATAAAAATAGAAAATCTGTAGAAAGTATCTTTAGATCCTTTGACGGGCTTAAGTCCCTTAAATCTTTTGACTTCGATTTTTACCTTTGGTTTTTCAATCGACTTTTCCGAGGTCATTTTGTACTGCAACTGCAGCATACTGTTAACGACAGCTTGATGAATATCAGCAGTCGCGGAAGGACATTGTTTCGCAAAAAGTTGAGTGGTGCTTAGAAAGCTCATTAGGCAGATGACCAAAAATAACATCATTCTATTCATAGAC
>CAZBDM010000126.1:0-7893 GCA_964490675.1 uncultured Oligoflexales bacterium | reverse complement strand
CTACGCATCATGTTCTTCGTCTATTTTTTGCTAGGCTGTACGACCACTTATCCCAATCAAAATCCAGTTGGTGAAAAGTTCCCCTCCATTAAGGGCAAAGCTCTTGATGATAAGCAGTGGAATATTCCGGAAGATATGAGCGGTAAACCGACACTTCTGCTTTTAGGCTACAAACAGAACAGTCAGTTTGACATCGATCGATGGTTGATTGGCCTTGATATGACAAAGACGGCAATCACTGTTTATGAACTACCAACCATACAGGGCATGGTCCCCCGTATGTTTAAAACTTCAATTGACAATGGCATGCGCAGTGGTATCCCTAAACCAATCTGGGGATCTGTGATAACGATCTATGATGATGGCACTAAAGTTCAGAAGTTTACCGGTAATGAAAAAGCACTCAACTCGCGGGTTATTTTGATCGACCAGCAAGGAGTCATCAAATATTTCCATGACAAAGGATTTTCGGTCGCAGACTTAAATGCCCTGAGAGATCAAATTAATAAGCTCAATTAAAAAGCAGACGCTATACATAGCGCCTGCTCAAACTAACTCAGCAAATCCTGTTTGTGAGAAATGGTTATCCTTCAAGAAGCGACAACGCCATCCTTGGAACATTGTTCGCCTGCGCGAGTACTGAAATACCAGCCTGCATAAGAATATTTCTCTTTGTCAGGTTGGCTGTTTCGTTGGCAATATCAACATCTTTGATTCGTGAGCGAGCAGCAGAAAGATTTTCGACGGAGACTCCGATATTTTTAATCGTCGAGGTTAAGCGGTTTTCAAGAGCACCAAGCTCACCACGAATCGAAGAGACATCTTCAATAGCACTGTCAATAAAGCCTAAACTTCTTTGCGCACCGAATTTGTCTTTGACATGAAGCTCTTCAAGTCCAAGTTTATCGATGTTGACATCAAGCTTAAAAGCGTCGAACGTAATACGGTCAACTCCAAGTAAGTTATGACCTCCTGTATTGACCTGAAAGTCCATGGTCCCACCGGTACCGTCTAGAAGAACGGTGCCGTTAAACTCAGTTGCATTGGCAATACGATCAAGCTCTTCTTTAAGAGATTGATATTCTTCGTTGAGATATCTTCTTTCTCTTTGTCCAATCGTATCACTTGCTGCTTGAACACCAAGTTCGCGTAGCCTTACCAAGATGTTTTGAACCTCGTTAAGACCACCTTCAGCAACCTGAATAAGAGAGACACCGTCAGAAGCATTTCGCTGCGCTTGCGTCATACCTCTTACTTTGGCACGAAGCTTCTCTGAAATCGCAAGACCAGCAGCATCATCACCAGCGCGATTAATGCGATAACCACTCGATAACCGTTCGAGAGATCGATCGAGAACCCGTCGAGTATTTCTTAAATGTCTTTGCGCTGTAAGTGACGATACGTTCGTCGCGATTCTAAGGCCCATACGTAAAAACCTCCAAATGACCCTGACAAGTTTTTGGACGCCCCAAGATAAAAGCTAATCATCAACCCGATTAGAAACCATATGGTTTATCATGATGAGATTCAATCTTGACAGCAAAGAGTTAAATGTAGGGCATTTATAAATATATTTTAACACGCTGATTGCTGAGTGCACAACTCAGCTAAAGAAGTTTGTGTACTGGATCGTGATCTCAATCTCTGTAGAAGTAAAAAAATTTAAGGATTTTTGGCGGTATTTTTCTAGCCGCCAATAATGTTCGGAATATCTTTTTCGAGAGCCGCCATTCTACTTGTGCTGATTCTCGCCCAAGCATTTAGAAAGTCGCTGTAGACCCAATACTCAGCTTCTCCTTGACTCTGAGCAGATAATCCCTGGCCAGCATCCAGCTTAATAAACTTAATCTTTTCAATGACTTTACCTGAGTCCTCAAACTCCACCGATAACAAAGCTGGCTTATCCTTTAACTGTTGCTCGCGACTCACCTCGAGAAACTCAGTGATTCTTAGCTTCTTAAATTTATCCATAAAGCTCTGATAGGACTTTTTTGCCTCTTCCTCACCTTCTGCTGTCCAAACTAACTGACCACGATCGTTTCTCGTATCATGATTGAGGGTGCGCGACTTTTCTTGCGCCTTCAAGTGAGCTTTACTGACATCATCGTAGTCCTGATCAAAGATCTTTCTTTCAAAAAATTTCTTCTGGGCAGTTTCTAGTGCGTCAAAATCTACCGATTTCACCAGAATGACTTGCTGGCTTCTGTTCTCCAATGCAAAGCGATTCGAGCTCCCGTAACTTTTCTTACCGAAATTAATATCGATATTGTTCTTGCCATCTGCAGATGTGATTTTTAGTGTCGCTTCCGGCTCTTTAAGACCAAACCCCTCCAGTTTTGCCTCTTCCACCTTGCCAATCAGTCTTTCTGCTTGCAGGGGATCGAGACTTTCGATAAATCGGTTGATCTTATCGCTAGCAACGAAATGAAGCGGTTCATTTCCCTTGTCTTTGTCTTTTGGTTTCTTCTCCCATGTCACCCAGAACCGTGACTTACCAGCCGGTTTATAGACTTTCGCAACGATGTTATCGGCGGTATAGGTAATATCTCCGATACTCTTGTCATCTATCTTAAAGACGGTATATTTCTCTTTTGCCTCATCCTCTACCGGCAGAGACGCCCACCAAGCAAGACCTAAACCAACGGCTAATAATAATGTATACAAGCGCAAATCAACTTTCACCGAAATCCACCTTTTCTTTTGGTTTGCGAACCTGAGTCCCAGACTCATGCGATACTCTTATTACAACTCCCCCAACACCTAAGACAAAGGCTGGAATGAAGAAGATGCTTGCCCAGAACCAAATAATATTTTCAGATTTTTTGTGACGTATCTTGATATCTTCCTGATCGCTTTGAGTCCCCGTCACGACATCTTCTTTGACGAGCCACTTGAAAGCATCGGCGGCAAAAAGAAGGTTACCGGTATTTCTGATAAGACCATCTGTCAAAGCGGTAGCATCAGCAAGCAGCAGGATTTGGCCATTTTTGCCTGATTTAACATTTTTCTTAGCATGGCTTGCGACCGCGCCTATGGAATACGTCTTCTTAAGCTCAGTATCTTTATCAAAGTCATAGTTCTCATTGAAATCAACGAAGGTCGTTCTAAGCGATCGAATGGTTTCAAAGGCTGTCCAGTCGCCTTTCTTTCGCTCGACATTAATCCAACCACTTCTAAAGACCAAAACCGCGACCTTCTCATCGTGTTTTGCAAGGCTGGCGACCGACTCATGAGAGGTAAAGATATTACTATATAAGAACGCCTTATCAAGCTTGCTGTTGGTTCCGGTTGCGTAGTCCCTCGGAGTGACATTCGCTAACATTTGCGGCTTAAATTCAAGACCAGCTTCTTTCAAAAAACCATAGAGAGGTCGCGGTGCTCCCTCGAGCTCGGGGGTTTCCTGCAGAGACTTTTCGATATCGAGAAAGACCATCAAACTTCCACCGTTCTCGACGTAATTTTTAAGGACCTTAATCTCCTCCTCCAGGAAAGGTTGAGTGGGTCCGGCAATTACAACTACTGATGCATCTTCCGGGACTTCAGAGGCGCTGCCTTCATCGATACCAAACTTTCTTAGAATGAAGTTTTGTTTGCGAAGAAAAGACTGCAATGTTGAAATTCGTCTACCCTTATTACCACCAGCAAGTCGCCAGCTTAGTTCTCCATGACCCTGAGTGAAGTAAGCGATTTTCTTCTTTTGGTTAAGCTTCAAAAATGCTTTTTGAAACTCGCCATCAAGTTTTTTTAGTACCTTCCGAGCCTTCGATATGCTGTCACCAACCTGGATTTTTCTTTGCTTCTCGTTATACTTGACGACCACAATACCGTTTTTATTTGCTTTGTACTCGGTCGCTTCAACAGGACTGAGCTCTTGATCAAAGTAAGAAACTTTGACCTTCTTTTCGATCCGGGCAAGATTATCAAAGTATTCTTTCACAAACGGCAGAACGTCGTTATTCTTAGAAAAGAAAACAACGACTTCGATATCAGAAGAAATGGTAGCAAGCATATTGCGGGTGAATTCACTCGGCTCTGTTGTCTTAAGATAACTCCAATCGTCAACTATATCTTTTTTGGAACCAGCATAGTTAACACAGACAAGAAACCCAAGCAGCATACCGACCGAGGTCCACATCGCACCCGAACGCTTGACCCGTAAAGGCTCCGCCAGCCGCCCCACACCGCTAGCTTTATGAGCCATTTCAAAACCAATAGCAGAAGTCACTCCAATGATGGCGAAAAGCCCCCAAACGGCTAACAGAACTTTTTCTACCAGTGATTCTGGGTATCCTTGATTTCCCATAGTCTCGGTATAAACAACATAGAAGACCATCGAAAGAATGAGCGACACTTGCCAAACTAAAGTGTAACGCCAGCTTTTAGCCTCGCCATCGAGACCTTTTGTCGCCGCTCCAACCGACAGAAACCAAGAAGTCAAAATAACAATGCCGGCTAAAGCTAGACCTGCGATACGTAAAACCATCAGTAGTTCTGAACTGTCGAAGTACCTTTCTCCAATGAAGAAGATAATAATCCCAAGAATATAGATAGGTAGTCTAAGCGTTTTCAAAATAGCCAACATCACCCCCTCCAACGGCGGCTTTCGAGCGCCCTAACCGAACATTCTAAAAAGAAGAAAATAACACTAAGGTAATAAATGATATCTTTGCTGTGCACGATCCCCTTAGAAAAAGGTTTAAAGTGGGTGTTATGCAAAGCAACATAACTGAATATTTCTTTAAAAGGTGAATCCACCACATCAGAAAGCATCCACAAGACCAGTAGCACAACAGTCAAAAAAGCTCCAAAGACAGCAGCAATCAGTTGGTTGTTGGCCAATGTTGAAGCAAATAGAGTAATCGAAATAGACGCGGCACCTAGAAGAACGAGCACTAAATAACCAGAAGCAAGATGCCCAAGTGACACACGCCCTTCAACAAAAATCATCGCCGGCAAATAAAGAGATACAAAATGCAAAACGAGCGAAAAGGCAAATGCAGATAAAAACTTGCCGTAGATAATCTGACGCTCACTTATTGGCGAAGTGTAATACAGGATGATGGTACCCGTCTGCTTTTCTTCAGCCATAAGACGCATCGCTAAAAAAAGCCCCGCTACTATACTTATTCCACTAGCAAAATAGAAAAAATCAGACAAAACATCTGCAGAAAATTTCGGCGTCTTTCCCATCGCGAAACCGAAAAACAGAGCGCCATCGATAAACAAAGCCGCTGCAATGATGATATAGCCCATCCAAGTCGTAAAGAAGGCTCTCATTTCTCTTTGGGCAATGAGAATAGATTTACTCATTTAGTTCTCCCGGGTAGATGTCTTAACAAGTTTCATAAATAAATCTTCGAGACCGGCATTTTCACTTGTAAAGGAAAGCAAACCTGCTCCTGATTGAACCACTTTGCTGGAAACTTCCTTGCGAATATCAGCATTCGTTTCGAGAACCAATCTTGAACCTCCTCGATCGAGAGTTTCGAGACTAACCTTTTCGACGTTGTCAAAGTCTTTAAAGGCTGAAGCAAGTTGTTCACCATTATTGTCAACTTCACAAATAAGGCGCATCTGATGGCTCATTTGCTTCTCGAGATCGGCTTCAGAGCCCTCAGCAACAAGACGCCCTTGATCTATGATTAATATGCGATCACATGTTTTGGTGATTTCAGACAAAATATGACTCGACAAAATAACCGTATGCTTACCTTTTAAGGAGACGATAAGATCGCGCATCTCAACAATCTGCACAGGATCTAGACCATTAATTGGTTCATCAAGGATAAGAACCTTTGGATCGTGGACAAGTGCATGGGAAATGGCCACCCTTTGTCGGTAACCATGCGAAAGGGAACCAAGGGTAACTTCTGCGACGTCGTGAATATCAGTCATATCCATCACACGTTTGATTGCCGGTTCAATCTCAGGACCGTTCAGCCCTTTTAACTTGCCAACAAAACGTAAGTAACTTTTTACTGGCATTTCGTTGTAGAGAGGAGGGGTGTCAGGGAGGTATCCTATGATCTTGCGGATCTCGTTAGGCTCCTCTGTCACCGAATACCCTGCGATGCTAGCAGATCCGGAAGACGGCATCAAAAAGGTACCGAGCATCTTTAGAATCGTACTTTTCCCTGCTCCATTAAGACCAAGGACGCCGATTATTTCACCTTCAGAAATAGAAAAACTCACGTCATCGATGGCTGGATATCCGGAGTAATACTTACTAAGACCATCAACTTTGATCATGTCTACGCCCACATTAATTCCCTTAGACAAAAAATAGGCTTTTTGCTTTAAGCTGAATATTGACTTTGTTTAAATATCAGCTTGTATCATTGCGCAAAAAAGCCCATGAAGTCAACGGTCAGTGTCGTTTATCATGGGGAAAAATATCGATGTCTTTTGGTAATGCCAGAGACTCTTGAGAGTTTGCCAATTATTGCAAATGAACAGCGGGTGTGTAGTCGTAAGCATCGCCAATAGCGACGTCACCTTCGAACTTTTTACCTTTGCCGCCAGTCTTCACGACAACTCCAACAACCGGTACAGTACGCGGTGCAGTCAGTTCGGGGCAGTACTGAATATCAATTTCGCAGGGATGTTTTTCTTTGACGTTATCTTTACCGACAATAACGCCGTCGGATTTGATCCACTTTTTGTACTCTTTTTTATTGCGCGGTTTTGGCTTAACCGCTTTAGGTTTGTCACTTGCGAGCAGCTTGAGATTTTTTCTCTTGCTAACGAAGTCGACTTTATCTTCCTTAAAGAGAGCTTTGTTGACTTCTTTGACCTGCGTCCTAAAGCGTTTCGGTTGTTTGAGCTTGGTTGGTTTTTTCAAACGAGGAGCTTTGATCACTCTTCGAGGCTCACCTTCACTAAGCTTGGAAACTTGCGCTTTGGAGCTTTCTTTGACGGGAAACACAACGGGCTGCTGCCTTGAATAGTCCGTCTGGTAACGCGGAGCTTTTTCGATCTCCTGCATGATAAAGTAGCCAGTCACAACTGAAATTAAGCCAAAAATAAGAAGCGGTAGCGAGGATTTTTTACGACGACGTGCCATGGGAGGTCCTTTCAGAATCAACAGTGGAGCTAGAGCAGGGAACGCCTTAGAAAGGCATATAAATTTATAACAAAGTTTATTAATTAATACAAATTATAAAATAATACATAATGTTTTTAGATTTTTCCTTAATGATTTTAACATTGCATTTATAGAAGATTCTTATTAGAACCTAGGCAGGAGGATCAACCATGCAAACACTCAATCGAGCTTACTTTTTGTGCACAATTTCAATAGCTTGTGTGTTTGTGAGCGCTTTTTCCTTCGCTTCCGAAAAAACTCCCATGCCAGCCTCGGCCCAAAAAATAGCCTCTGCCGCCTTAGTCAGCGATGAGATAACTTACGAACTCTTACGTAGAAAAGGCCAACTTGAACGCCTTGTCGCCGTCTCAACAATTGCCGATAACCCGACCTACAGTGGCATGGTAAAAGAAGCGCAAGCGATTCCTGGGCGCGTCGGCAACGAAATCGAATCCCTCATTGCGCAAAAGCCTGACATCGTCTTTCTCGCCCATTTCAATCGCGCCGAATTGATCGATCAAATAAACAAAATAGGTGTCAGGACGATTCAGTTAAAAGCGGTTAATAACTTCGATGATGTTTTCTCTAACATTGCCCTCATCGGTAAAACGATCGGCTTGAGCGAAACAGCCAACCAACTGATTAAAGAACTCAAAGCCCGGCTTTCCTCACTAGAAAAGTCAAAGAATCAAAAGATAAGACTCCTAAACTTCGTGAGTGGAGGAAGAGTTATGGCCGCCGATACAATGGCGGATAGCATCATTAAAGCGAGCGGAGCTGTGAACCTAGCCTCGCAGAGAGGACTGAAA
>CAZBDM010000125.1:0-9905 GCA_964490675.1 uncultured Oligoflexales bacterium | reverse complement strand
TGGCGTCAACAGTGATCTTAAAGAAAACGATCGTGTCTTTGCTGCGACAATCAAAATAACTTCTGAAAAAGAGCTGCGAGATCATCAAGTGATCTTTTTTGAACTCAACATGAAAAACGAAGACAAACAGTGGACCGAATCTTTTCCTTACGCCCTGCGATCGCTTTCCACCCAGGCGATGGTCGCCAGTTATGATAGCGCGACTAAGACTGTCACTTTAGCTACCGGACCGTTTGTTGATGATATCGAATTTGAATGGAGTGTAAGGGTTTATGATGACGAAGACAGTCTCCTTCATCAATCCCGGGCCATCGCTAGAACGATGACGACTTATACACTGCCTGATCGCCTTTTCATTAATGAGGAAACCCTAAAATACGCCGTTTTTGCTAAGACTATTGAACGGATAACCGGCTTTCCTTATTATTTATTTTCGACTGAGATTAGTACCTTAGAGTAAAGATAGCTTTGCTTAAATCACCGCTAAAACAGCCGATAAACTAGTCGTAAAACTCGTTCATCTGAAAATAGAGGACAAACCTTGCTACCTCCTAAATCTCAAGAAGAAATCATTTCTTATTCAAAAGGCGAAGTCTTATTTGAACAAGGCGATCCTGGTGGAGACCTTTACTTTATTCAACGAGGTACTGTAGAAATTTACAGTGAAAAAAACGGTCGAGAAATCATTCTGTCAAAAATGAGTGAAGGTGAGATTATTGGCATCATGACTTGCCTTACTAACGAAGCACGTATGGCTTCTGCCCGAGCAGCAGATGATATTGTTGTCAAAAGAGTCAAGCACGATGCCATAAAAAAGCTAATGGGAAATATGCCGCCTTGGATGAAGATCGTACTTAAAGATTTTACATTTAGACTAAATCACATGAATAAAAACTTCTCGGTAGCAATGGAAGAGATCAGAAACCTAAAGGTCAATCAGATCTCAACTTTTTATACCGCTATGCAGTTGGCTTCAGCTTTTGGAGCCGTTGGTAAAAATCGAAAGAAGATGATTGACGAAGTGCCAAGTGTTCTCATTGATGAAACTCTCGAACATCTAGAGAGTGTTTTACTAAAGCCGAAAGCGGAGCTACAGGAAATCTTTGATGTTTTTGTCGACTCTGGGATGGCAAAAGCAAAAATAGAGCAAGCCTCCAAAAAAATGTACCTCACCCTTGATAATGCAGAGAAACTCAATAACTTTGTTATCTTTATGCAGAAGGCCCAAACCGGTAAAACTAAAAAACTTCTGCGCAACCCACTCTCCAACAAAGATACACGTGTACTGAAAGCTTTGGTCAAGTTTGCTCAGAAGATGGAACTCAACCTCTCGGGTAACGTCCGACTACCGATCAAAGATCTTGAGCGCAATCTTGAAAAACTGGTCGGTCAGAAGTACGACCAAGGATCAATCGATCATGCCGCAAAATTTGGACTGGTAGAAATCGAAAGCCCAGGCGTCAATGCAAAAGTCGTTCTTGTTCCGATGACTCTCAGCCGACTTCTCGCTCATATTTCTGCTTACAAAAAGCTCGATAAGCTTGAAGAAAAGGCTAAGCAAGAAAGACAAAACAGTACGCGTAATGCCGCCTAAGCTTTATCTGAAGCTCAGTATTCAAAGGCAAGAGGAAACTTTAAGACTCGATCGTTAGCCTTGACTTGGATCCAGACCTTGTAAACCCCTTCGCTAAACCCACCACGAGCAAAATGATTAAACTTAAGTTGAGCACCTTCTTCAGGTCGCTGAGCGTGATAGTGAGCGAACACCTTATCGGCGATCGTCTCACCTTTTTGGCTGATCATGATCGCATGTCCTCCCATACCGAGCCAAGGCTGGACTTTTTCAACTTCCATATATTGGCCATTATCATCAAGCTGCATAAGAGTGAGGTCAATATAAACCAAATCTCCACCTTCTCCCGCTAAGGTTCTTACAGAGATATTAGCGCGGTACTTCGCTCCCGCAGTAGACTTTTTATTGTTTTCATCGACGTAAATCTGATAAATACCTTGCCCATTGACTTCATCGATTTCTAACGGCAGCTTCGTTGCCTTGCCAGAAGTCTTATAATCAAGTCCCCTTAAGATCAGTCCATACTCTTTGGAAATGGTTTCGACATAGAGATGATAACCACCGGCGGTCGGTAGAGCCTTTTGCGCATCAAAGTTGTCCTCCGAACGCATGGCTAGGTGAATAGGAGTCATAAAAGTTGCAGAAGTCGTGTCGTAGACTGGGTGAAAGTGAGCAAACTCAGACAAATCATTTTTGATCGCAACGAAGTGCATCGTCTTTCCCATCACCGTCTTTATATCGCTAAGAGGTTCAACCTTGTTCTCTTCTTTGTGAAGGAGAAACTGAAGTTCTAAAACGGCTGGTTGACCAGCTTCAATCTCGGCGTTCTCAACCCCGTTTATCCAAAGTTTTGTTTCGAGTTCTATGGCGAAAGCCTGCACTGATACGACGGCTGTGACAAAAGTCATTAGGAACACATATAAGATACGCATCTTTTCCCCTGTTTTTAATTGTTCATCAAGTCCTGCCACCACGTTAATGAAAAATCCCACAGATAAAAACTAAAATCTTTGCTCCACACGTCTTTCGCTGATCATGTTCTGTTTGAACCTCTACTTGGTCAGCTAGCCAATAAATCGTACCTGTGTTAATATCCCTTTAACTTCTCAAAAACGTCATTAAAAAAGGGGATAAAGATGAGTCTGCCTGCAAGCCTACGCGTTTCTTTGAAAAGCCTGCTAATCACAGCCTTCAGCGTGTTGTCCGGTAGTGCTTTTAGCTTTACAGAAACAGGTGAATGTGTCGATGGACTTGCAAACGAACACCAATGCTCCCACATCAACCTTTCTGCCAAGCTCACCCTAACCTCTTCAGGCCTAACAGCCTCATCTGGTAACGATATTTGGGGATGGACCGACCTGGATACCGGGCGTGAATACGCCCTTATGGGAATGAATTCTAAAACCGCCTTTGTCGATGTCACAAACCCCAAATTACCCATCCATATTGGTGACTTACCGACTGCAACCTACTCAAGCTCGTGGCGTGATATCAAAGTCTATAACAACTACGCTTTTATCGTCAGCGAAGCCTACAACCATGGGATGCAAGTGTTCGACTTAACCAAATTACGTCTCTCGGCAGCCGAGCCGCAGACTTTCGAAGCTGACGCTCACTACCGCAACTTCGGCAGCGCCCACAATATCGTGATTAACCAGGAAAGTGGTTTTGCCTATGCTGTTGGTTCTAACACCTGTGATGCTGGTATGCATATCGTTGACGTTAGAAATCCACTTGAACCAAGTTTTGTCACTTGTATCGACCGTAGCATCTTTGAAGATGTTGGAGTGGTAACATCTCTACTACATGGTGAAGACTACACCCACGACGCACATTGTGTGATCTATGAAGGTCCTGATGCAAGATTTCACGGTCAGGAAATTTGTGTCTGCTCTAACGCTGACACGGTCAATATCGTAGATGTAACAGACAAAGGACAACCCATTCAGATCTCTGTGAAAGACTATAACGGTCTGGGATATACGCACCAGGGTTGGTTGACTGAAGATCAGCGCTACTTCCTTTTAGGAGATGAGCTCGATGAAATGCATCATGGTCACAAGACAAAAACACTGATTTGGGACCTCGCCGATCTTACAAATCCAGTACACGTTGGTAGCTTTATTTCTAGCCAAAATGCTATCGATCACAATATGTATGTCAGAGGTAACCTAGTCTATCAAGCTAACTACGATGCTGGCCTGCGAGTCCTAGATATTTCCGATATCGCTAATGCCGAACTAACTGAAATTGCATACTTCGATACCGAGCCTGATTCTGATAAGGCAGAGTTCCTTGGTGCTTGGAGCGTTTACCCTTACTTTGAAAGCGGTACCATCATCGTTAGCAACATCGACGGTGACCTATATGTCTTAACACCGGATGAAGAGCTTAGAGAGAAGATGCTTCCTTAATAGAAGTGATTTATTTTTTGAAGCGGCTTCGGCCGCTTTTTTTCGTCTAGGCACAAAGCTCATTTTCTAAAATATCATGACCGCTAAGGCGAATAAAACAACGGTCGCAGAACATTGACGACAGACGATGATGACTACAGCGCGTTTGTTGAAAGTTATTGTAATGCTGGAATCAACTGTGTAAGCCTGATTTGATTGACTCGCAAAAAAACTATCAAAGTAAATTTTTGTTACAAGTGAACCATTTCATACTTGGTTAGCTTACTGAATGATGAAGGTCCGATTCTCAGTGGGCTTCTTGGGAATAATATTAGATTCCACCAGAACGGGCTTAGGAAACCCCCTCTCATCCTCTGGTGACAACCAAACAAGATCGATTTCTCCTCTATGCATATCTTCGAGGACGATTCCACTCTCTCTCAACCGACGACCGTAATGAAGAGCTTGCTGTGTGATTAATCCTTCTACAAAGTCGTAAAAGGCTCTATGACGGCTTTGAGGAATATCAAACATTTCAAAGATGGGGTCGAACATTCTGTCATATGGCAATCTTGTAGTTAAGCCAAGATTTTCGATTCTCGTAGGGAAAATGGGCGAGCTTCCAAGCTTTGCATAGCTTCCTGGCATTCTGTTCGGCATATCATCTTCTTCAGCAAATCTTGCAAGTCTTATATTTTCTGATCCAAATTGAGCATCAAAACGGTGGCGCGTCTCGAAAACGTTACCTTTAAAACGAACAAAATCGACCGCTTCTTCTATCAGTCCGGCATCGTACCTGGGATCTGGTGAGGTAATGGCACTCATTTTTCGCCAAAGGTATTCAAATGTAGAATAAACCGTTTCTTCACTTGACTCGACAATAATTTCAATATGACCTTGGTCATCGTTTACGACGAGTCCCTTTATGTTTCGATCTCTCATGGTTTGGATAATCTCTTCTGTTTCTTTGTAAGAAATGAGCAGTTTTGGATTCGGCCGAATCATTTTAAATGAGACATCGCGACCTTTTTGTTCAATAAACACAATCCCACGTCCAAAAGCGCTAGAGTTTGGCTTAAAAACTACAGGTAGAGGTAAGGAGCCCCTACTAATCATACTTGCGACGACACTGAAATCAAAAAACACATCTTTTCCAAGTAGATCGGCATTCCCACTTACATGCCTTACTGTTTTGGAACCACTTGCTGCTGTAAGTTGTTCGAAAGTGTTTAAGTCGTCTCTAAGACCAACAAAAAAACGAGGTTGTCTGATCGGTCCACCCATTCCAAGAATTCTCATCTCATACTTAGATTTTAGAGCTCTATATAAAACGATTCCGTCTAATCGCTGACCTGTTTTTAATGCAGAGAAAGCCTTTCTCTCACTCCCGAGGTGAAAAAGGTCTTGTATGACGGTAGACATGCAGAATTGATTGCCAAAGAGCTCGCTTTGTATGGGTAAGATCAATACAAAAGCGACGAAAAAAAATCGTGCAACATGAATAGATCTTTTTCGCCGGCGGAAGAGATTAGAAGATACTGATTTACATTTCATCTTAAGACATAAACAATTGATTTGCAGGATCTAAGTCTCCAGTTAAATATTTTCTTCTCTATTGAGTTGCCTTGCGACAAAAATTGTAACACCGACAGCATTTACAACCCATGGCTATTCATACGATCTTCGTGATGAAATCGGAGATCCTTCAGCTTCTGCAGAAGGGAATCTTGATGTTGTCATTTTTTTATCTTCACAGCAAGCAACAGATTCGATTCTTTTTCAGCATTGATTTCATTAATTTAACGATCTTGCCAAACCGATGCCTCACTGACTCCTACAGCTGTCAAAACCGTAAACACACAAAATCACCTAAGCATCAAAATTTGTTCATTTTTTAAGTGGAACATTCATTGCTAATCCAACTAGGACTCGCAACCAATGAGGCATCAATCAATGCTTTTGACAGTGAAAAACAAAACCCTTTCTACTCTCTTTAAAGGATTGATCGTTTTCCTGTGTTTTTCTTGTGGCCACTCTCCTTCACAACAGCTCTCAAAAGAGTCCTCCCTCAAGCAAAACGATGCTCAACCTAAGGATGATTGGTAACAATTAAAATCTGAGCTGAGCGATCTGTTTAGCACTCGGAGTCCTTCTTATCGACGTACAGAGATGCTTTTTTCGCAGATAAGAAGATTTAAAAGTCGCTTTCAAGATAGCAAAGACATGTATAACGAACTTAAGAGCTACTTTAACTGTTACGCTTACGCCGCTGGCAGCTTAGGTAACCCCTACGCCCAAAGCCCAAACGACAAAGAGACTTTGGACCCAAGCAGAACTGACTGAAGCTTTGAAACGCGATCGTTTTGAAAGGATCGATCAAACTTTTACCCATGCTGACCCAGAACCAAAACAAAAACCTGACTTTCTCCTTGTGGCAGCGCTGCTTGATGACAATCCTCACGATAATACAGGTACTTCCTTTCACTTTGCTGTCAGGGATCAAACCGGCCAGTGGAGTCATAAACACCAATGGTCTATGGTCGAATCGCAAAGACTCGGCGAAACCAGTGGCCCACTGCGATCCCCTCATATCTATCCCCAAGACTATTTAGGAAACAGGTACCGCTTTGTCGCTTACTTTTGGCGTCCGGTCGAAGGTATCGATGTTACTGGTGGTCAACAACCATCACTTTACTTCAGCAAAAGCGGAGACCTTTACACAGGGCAAACTTATCAGTCTGACAAGGTACTGGACCATATAAGAGTCGGAACAAGAGGAGATTATTTGCTATTAGAATTTCATGTTGAAACAATACAAGTTCATGTAAATGATGGGGCAAAGATCACACTCACAATAACTGGTAGAAAAGATCATGTACCGGTAGAGCGGACGATTTCTCTTCCGAAAATTCTTATATTTAAAGGTCGCGTTGAAATCCTCTCAGACAATTTAAGTGATCACTTTATAGATGTCAGGAGATCTTCACAGATAAATTACTGACGAGATCTCTAACGGATTTTTGCGGAGATTCCCCGAAGCGGTCGGCTTCGGGGTTTATCTTTAGTTCTTCAGCATACTGCGTAGCTTCCAAGCTGCATCTTCGTGAAAGGCGAGACGAGCTGTTAATAAGTCGACTGACACCGGGTCTTTCGCCTCTTCTAAGACTTCGATCGATTCCTTCAAGGCTCCAATCATAGTCATATGATCATTCATCAATTGCTTGACGATATCATAATCGTGACGGTACTCAGACAGACAGTCTAATATTGACGTGAGTTCCTTGAACTCTTTATAAGATCCTGGAGCGTAGTAGCCGAGAGCACGGATTCTTTCAGCGATCGTATCTAGACTAGTCGCCATACTTTTATATTGAGACTCCGTTATTTTATGAATCGCGTAAAAATTTTGACCCTCGACATTCCAGTGGAAATTTAATGTTTTCATATAAAGAGAGAAAGTATCGGCTAAGGTCTTTGACATAACTTTTGCACACTCTTCTTGGACATGATTTTCAATCTCCCGAATATCGTCGGATCTTGTAATAGCTGTTAGCATAGTATTTTCTCCTTTTGACAATTAACATCCTGTCACAGAATAAGGAGCAACATCCGTTCCAAGCAAAATCACTCAGGTTTTTGATACAGACATATAAAAGCGTATTGCTGAACATACAGATCAATGAAACAGTGTAGGAATTTTCTAACGATAGCTCTTATGATCTATCCCATATTTATCAAACAAGCGGTAAATATCAGCGCGATAACGCCCACTTCTGCGCGCAACTTCGGCAATATTTCCACCTGTTTTTTTTAGTAAGCGCTCGACATAAAACTTTTCGAATGCCTGTTTCGCTTCTGTCAAAGGAAGCTCGAAGACTTTTTCAGAAACGGACGGGGTTTGACGCGATTCATCGCTGTCACGATCAAACTTCTCTTTTTTGGAAGGAATATTGATTGTCAAATGCTGAAACAACTCTTCAATACCGAGTTTACCGTCGGTATCTAAAACGACTGCTCTTTCGATTGCATTTTTTAACTCGCGAATATTTCCCGGCCAATCGTATGCCAGAAGTCTTTGCAAAACTTCTGGACCAGGCGGCATGACATTTTTCTTGAAACGTTTGTTAAACATTTCAAGGAAATGATGAGTCAAAAGTTCGATATCGTCTTTTCGATGCCTTAAAGGAGGAATGTGCAGCGGCACAACTGACAAGCGAAAGTAGAGATCCTCTCGAAAAGACCCAGAATGAATCTCCTCCATTAAATCCCTGTGAGTCGCAGCGATAACCCTCGTATTAATCGGAACCGACTCATGCCCCCCTAGAGGAACAACTTTCTTTTCTTGCAGGACTCTCAGCAACTTTGCCTGCAACGCCAAAGGCATATCGCCTATTTCATCAAGTAACAAAGTTCCCTCCGAACAGAGCTCAAAGATACCTTTACGATCATTTTTGGCATCAGTAAAAGCACCTTTTTTGTGCCCAAAAAGCTCTGACTCAAGCAGTGCTTCGGGGATGGCTGCGCAATTTATTGCCTCAAAACGTTTGCTGGAGCGTTGTGAAATTCTATGAATCGCACGCGCGACCACTTCCTTTCCGGTTCCAGACTCTCCGAGGATAAGCACCGTCGAGTCGACATTTTTGACTTGTTCTATTTTGGTACAAAGACCTTTGAATGATTGACTGTTCCCGACCATACCAATCTTCGAGTACTTTTCAATATCGTCTTCTTCGAAGATCACTAGTGGCTTTAAACTATCCTTAAGCTTAACTTCCATTTCATGAGGGTCGGTTTCTTTGGTAAAATAACCAGCAGCCCCTGACTCCATAGCATTGATCGCCACATCTAAAGAGGTATTGGCAGTAAATATAAAAACTTTTGTATAAGGTGATTCGGAAAGTAAAAACGGCAATCCATCAAGACCATCTTCTTCGCCAAGATCTATATCTAAAATAACAGCATCGATTGAGTAGCGTTTGACTAGATCACGCATATCAGAAAGATTGTGGCAATGATCGACCCGAAAACCCGTTTTGCTAAGAAAATCGTTTAAGAAAACGCAAGCTTTGACATCATCATCGACAATTAACAGCCTGCCAAGGTACTCTTCCTGGACCATAAACTCTCTCTACATTAAGAAATATAATCGGTACGTTATTATAAACCGGCCGCTAGCGAAAGCCGACTCGTCGGATTTACATCACTGACATGAGTTAATCACACCAATGATTAAGCGATGTAGGATTGAGCCTACACTTGTATGCATGAACATTCATCCTCAAAAATCTTCCCAAAGAGTCAAAACCCAACATTCATCAATCTTTTCCATCAATAATCGAGTTGGAACAACTTCTGCAGGGTTAAACAGCGAACGATAAACGCCCTACGTAGTGAAGGAGGAAGAAAGTCCATGAATATAGCTATCAATTACCAGAATAGAAAACGATCTTTGCAGGCTGAAACTTATCTTTACGAAAGATTGGCGAAAATTATGAGCCTCTCAAGCGGAGTGAACAAAGCTCACGTGGAAATGATTAGAGAAGCAGACGGCAACAATACGGTAAAACTTAGCATCGCTTCACCAAAACCTTTCGAAGCAAATGTAGTCGCGAAACATGAAAACCTTTACGGAGCCATGGCTCTCGCTATTGAAAAACTAAAGCGAAAAGTCATCAAGGTTAAAAAAAGATTTATTTCGCAAAAGAAGAAAAGCCCGTCCCTGGCGGTGATGCGTGAAGTTAGCACAGAAGAACAGCAAACGATCGATGCAGAAGATGTCATGAAGTTTGAACAAGCAAGAAAAAAGCGCAAGGATTAGATTTTTTGACAAAAACAAATAACAGCGACAAGGAGAAACAAATGACCTTACCGGCAGAAAAACAACTGACTTTTATTCGAAGGGAATACCTGGCGATACCCGCAATAGGGGGTGATACAAA
>CAZBDM010000124.1:4002-9918 GCA_964490675.1 uncultured Oligoflexales bacterium | reverse complement strand
GTGGTGCCAGGTGTAAATCCCATATCTAAGATACGATTGATAAACTCTTTATCGATTCCTGAGTGTTGAGTCGCATCGCTTTCATCACATACATTTGTGATAATGGCGCTTTCACCTTTTTTGAGCATACTGAGATTCATAATTTCTAGCGATTCACTCCAATAAGCGGCTAAATAATCTTGCACGGATAACCTCGTCAGCTTAAGTCAGATTAATTGATAGTGATTATCATTATCGGATTTGGTTTTCTAAAGCCGCGCATGCTCAGTCGTCAACAATATTATATAACCCACTAATATGATACAGATAACAAAGATACCGATCAGCTTTACTTGATATGTTTGTCATCTCCCAGTTTCAAATGCTACCCCCTCAGGAGACGACAAGCCATTTTAATTACAATTTTTATCTAGCTTCTTTTAAAAATCACTTAATATCCTTTCACTTTTTCCGAAATAGATCCTAGACGTTGGCAAAGATAGGTTTCAACTTCCAGCTCACTGGTATCAAGATCATGCACAATTTTTCAGTCCGACAAATCGTAAGTGCTCTGACACTGTCAGGCACAATGGTCACCTTTGCCCTCGCGATGACATCTTGCGACTCACTTGTCGAACAACCGCACGTTTCCAGTGAAGACTTTGCTGGTGTTAACTTTGACCACTCAACAATCACAAAAGATTGCGCTCAGTGCCACGAAAGCGAGCGCCCTGCGCGCGAGACTCACCCGCAAACAGGCGACTGCATGGACTGTCACACTTACCCAGACTGGGCGCAGATCGGTGCGTCATCAAGTGGAGGCAGTGGCGCTAACTTTACTCACGAGCCAAAGCCCGCAAATTGTAATTCTTGTCACGAAGAGGATCGTCCTAGTGAGGTCTACTCGCGCGCCTACCCGAACCAAGGGCCACCAGCAAACTTTAACGCAAGTGATCCTAAGGCGCCAGGTTCTGGCCACTTGATTGGTGGAGACTGTGTCTCTTGTCACGCGACTCCTCCGGAAGGCGCAGCAACCTTTGTATGGGATCATAGCAATCCCAAACCTACGGTCTGTCTACCATGTCACTATAATCAAGGCTTTGCAAAACATGGAAGCGTGGGCGGAACAACGTATCAATTAGAAGGTTTCGGTAACTGTAACGATTGTCACAAAAACTCCGACCGCAGTGGCACCCGCAACTGGAAGCTTGGACCTTAAATTGGTCCGAAAGCTTTACGGAGATACACCCTTTTCGGCAAATATCTCTAACTGCGACTCGACCGCTTTATTTTTCATACCAAGTGAGCGCGCAATATCAAGTGTCATATACGTGTTAAGACTGCTTTGATCGCTGATGTAAGCGGCCACCATAGCTGCAGCTTTATCGGGAGTCCCATCGACGACCAGATAAAAACGATCAGCTTCATTCGTCACTTTATTGGAGAAAAGATCGAGGTTTTGTCGGGTAAAAATTTTATCGTCATCAATTTCAATCTGAGAATAATTGATTCCTGTCTTCTCACACTTTTCTTTGAGAGACTCTGTTTTAGTACTTTTCTTGCGAAGATCGATGAGCTCTTCTATTTTTGAAGCCCTTGCGTAAAGAAGCGATTGCTCTCTCGGCGGTCCACTGACAAAAAAGTTGCGATAACTTTTTGCAAATTTTCCCTTTCCCCAAGAGATTTTGGGAATGTTGTGGTGATGGTGATAGCGCGGGGAATAAGGCTTGTCGTCACCATGAGGATTGTCTGATCCTGTAATACAGGATGAAAGCCCCAACATTAATAGTAGACCTAGCGATGGATATAAACGCATGTTTTTTCCTCTTTTGATAGGAATCCCATCGGTATCCCAAATCATTCACTAAACTTGACTGATAATTTAATTGTATCTTTTTTTAGCTAGTCTACAATAACTGGCAAAGATCATAATAAGAAAGAAAGTCTCATTTCTATGATAAAACCTGTCAAAATAGTTTTTTTACTATTCTTTCTGGCCAACCTTTCCTATACCCCTAGCCATAACGACAAACTTCAAAGGCATCCACCAATCGTCTTTTTGACATGGCAAAATCAAGATACAAGTCACCATTTAACTATTAATCTCGTTTCAAAAGATCGCCCAGAACAGTTATCTGTTCAAATCAAGCCGATTGACCTCACAAATGAAACCTTTCAACCGTCAGATTTTCACAGCCAGACAGTCAGTGTCGCTGATGAGTCCTTCTGGTTGGCGAGATTTTCTATAAACAACCTTAATCCCGGTCGTCCCTATCAATTTAGCATCATGAATCGCGAAAGGATTGTTCTTTATCAAGGAAAATTTCAAACACTTCCGCTTGCTTCACAAGAAATTCGCTTTGTTGTCGGCGGCGATATGGGGACAAACCCGCGCCTTATCCCTTTACTAAAAGCTGCGGCTTCCCAGGATCCTCATTTTGCCATCATAGGTGGAGACATAGCCTATGCCAATGGTCGGGCAAAAAACTCTGATAAGTGGCTGAGCTGGTTATCGTACTGGCATGAACATATGAAGACCACAAAAGGCTTTCTCATTCCTATGATCGTCGCCATTGGTAATCATGAGGCAAATTTAAGCATTTACAAAGATAAAAAAGCCCCTTTCTATTTTGATCTTTTTAGCCAAACAGACAAACCGCAGACTTATTTTGTTCGAGATATTGCCTCTGATCTACAACTGTTGATTCTTGATACGAGTCACGTCAATAGTCATTTTGGTGAGCAAAAAGACTGGCTAGAAAAGCAACTTTCCTCGCAATACGGTAAAAAACTGCAAATCGCTGCCTATCACATTCCTCTTTATCCGAGTCATAGAAGCTATGAAAACCCCTTATCCTACCTAGGACGTAAATACTGGCTGCCGCTGTTTGATCGCTATCAATTAGTCGCGGCTTTCGAGCATCACGATCATACTTTGAAGAGAACTCACCCGATGAAAGATAATAAAATCGACCCTAGTGGGACCGTCTACTTCGGTGATGGGTGTTGGGGAAAATCGCCAAGAACCGCCGAAAAGAGGTGGTATCTTGATCACTTTGATGAAAAAGATCATTTTTGGTTCGTGAGATACCAAGAAAAGACTCTCGATTTCAAAGCCATGTCTACTGCATATGAAATTCTTGATTCTTATCAAATCAACAAAACAACATTCTAATGCCATTCGTGAAAATCACCGAAATTCTATGGGTAATGAATTTTATAAAGTCTCGAAATGGCAAAGAGTATTACCCGAAATAACATTTTAACGTTGATCTTTGCAGTGATCTTCACAGCATTGTTGTTGACCACTGCTTCAGTGTGGTTTATTGAGCTTAATGAAAAATCGACTATACAAAACCGTATTAAGCACGCCGAAGGCCTCATAGACAGCCTCATAGAATTAGAAGAAAGACAGTTCATTGGAGCTGTCAAAAGCTTTTCAAAAGATTCAGAGTTGGTGACAGCTCTTGAAAAAAACGATTCCTATACCTACACAAGAATCGTAAGAAATATAAAGTCAGAGTATGCCTTTACCGTCCTCGATATATACGATTTTGAAGGAGAATTTCTACCTATTGGCACAACCGATAAGGAACGAAACAAGCGTCCGACTCTTCGTACACCCAACATTAGAAACCGTATCAAAGAAGCTTTAAGTGGCCAAACAAACATTCGGTCAACTGAGTTTAAAAATAAACTTTCGTTTATAGCAGTAGTACCGATTGGTGAAAACTTTGATGTGATTGGCGCTGTTGTAGCGATTAAATCTTTTGACAATAGCCTCAGTGATAAGATTAAACGTATCACTACCGTTGATGTTTCTCTCTATATTAAAAAACTTTTAGTCAACTCTTCACTCCCCCCAAGCACAGCAAAAGAAATCTTAGCAATCAGCAAAAGAAAAACAAAGAGTGAAGGCATCTTGACACGAAATGAAAGATTTTATGCTACAACCAAGTCGATTTACAACGCTAATGGTAAAAACACGCTTGGAAAAGCCGTTATTAGTGTCCCAAGGAAGATTCTCACCGATCTCTCTGTGACGATTATTAAATTCTCTGCAATCATTATTGGTTGTCTATTAATTCTCTTTATATTTGTTGGTTACCGCGGAGCCTCGAAGATTAAAAATCCACTTTTAAACCTGCGAAAAGTCATCAAGCAAGTGAATGACTCACTCGACTTTAATCAGACGATTAAAGAAAAGAGCTTCAAAAGTATCGAGCAGGTATTTTCCGCAACTAACGAGCTCTTTGCTTCCACCGCGAGCCTTACAGATGATTTAAGAGAAAAGAAGAAAAAACTTGAGCAAACCTTCAAACGCACGTCAGAATTATTGGCCATCGACGATATGGCCTTTAAAATTTTTGTCGAGCGCACCCGCTCAATGATTAAGACTAGTCGTGAGAACTTTAAAAAGCTAGGTGTTACAGAAAAACGAGATAAACGCTTTATCAACCACACATTAACTTTCGTCACCACTGTAAAGTCTAATGCCCAGGTTTTTGGCCTAGCTCATGTGCAGTTTGCCGCACAGACTCTAGAAAACTACCTCAATTTTATCGTCAACAAAAAAGGCGTTATAGATGAAGGGACAAAGGCAGAAATTTCCGAAAAAATTGATCTCATCGAGCAGGAAGTTGAGTCTTACTGTCAGCTACGCCATAAAGTCCTTGGTCGCAGTTATAGTGACACCCAAACAAATATTTCTACCACACATCTACAGTGGATTAGCTCAGTCACTTCTAGATTGTTCTCGACCCTCAAAAAGCCATCTTTTAACTTGGAGGAAATCGAAAGACTCAAAAAAGAGTTTGAAGATATCATCATAAGTGTTGGAAAAGAAGATCTACGCGACTACATCAAAAGATACAATCATCTCATTAAGTCTTTATCAGCGACCTCAAGAAAAAAAATGTCACCTATTAAATTAACAGGCAACGCCTTTTATTTCCGTATTGAAAGGATGCAGCATATCAATGACTTTATCATTCACGCCATCCGTAATAGCTTTGCTCACGGCCTTGAAGTCCCGAAAGAACGATTGGCACAAGGTAAAAAGGCCGAAGGACAAATTATTATTGATAGTCAGCAAACAGGCGATAACATCGAAATAACAATCTCGGACGATGGCAAAGGCATTGATCTCGAAGAAATAACCAAAGCTGCAGTTGAGCGGAAAATCATTGATCAGGAAAGAGCTAACACACTTAACGAGGAAGAGAAGCTTGAGTTGATCTTTCTTACCGGTGTTTCGACTTCTAAGGTAGCGACTGATCAATCTGGTCGAGGTATTGGCATGGAGGTCATTCGAAGCATGGGTGATGAACTCAGCGGTAAGGTCACAATCAATAGCAATCAAAAAGATAAAGGTTTTTCCTTGAAGCTTTGTTTTCTTGCTTCAGGATCACGATTTACAAATGAAAACTCTATTTTCGACCTCGGTTCTGAATTTAAAAGTAACCTAAGCCAGTACCAGTCAATTTTCGATCACAAAAAAGTGTCGTTTCAATTTAAGGACGGCTTTGACAAAAAGAACATGGTCTATGTCGATCGAATCTTAGTTAGTGAGACGATAAAACAACTCAACCTCGCCCTTATTGAATGGCTACCGGAAGATATGAATATTGACGTTGGCATTTCGATCTACCGCGCAGCAAAAAGCGATACTTCCGATACTATTCAAATTAGAATGACATGCCCTGATCTCAAAAACTCTGACGATTCTCCTTTCGTGCGCCTTGACGATAGCCAGTACATTTGGGAAATCAACAACCTTCTCTTTCAGACTGATCAACCAGTCTTCTTAGAAATCGAGCCAGAATATGTTCAGCTTGAGGTCAGGTCCAACTTACCTGAATCCAAAATGGATCATACCGTTCACGTCTTGGCGATCATTGAGCAGTTTGATGAGTTGAGTACATTCACAGAAAATTA
>CAZBDM010000124.1:0-3992 GCA_964490675.1 uncultured Oligoflexales bacterium | reverse complement strand
TTCAAACACAATATGGGGGGGTGGCCCTACCGTATTTATAACATTGATCAGCAACAAGACTTTCTCGACAATCACCAAGAAGGCACAGCAATCGTTTTTATTGAAGAAAGTCTCATCGAAAAGTGGAGCCTTATGGATAAGGAAGCTCTCGACGGCAACCTCAATGTTGTCATTGTTTCAGATGAAGTATCAAAAATTGATAGTGAATTCGTAAATTCTAACTTTAAGGACCCGCTTGTCGTCCAAAAACCGCTCGATGCCTCGGCCGTCAGTCAGGCTCTTGAGCTTGAAATGCTCAATATTTTCGCGGGCGACGCCCGCCAAGAAAACGACTTACAAGCGGCCTAAATCCTCACCCCTTGACAACTCATTTTTCAACCTTAACTTTTGAAAGTAAGTGGACGTGAGATTCTCTTCGTTTCCATAAATGACGATTTGAATGATCTGCTCTTTTGAGAGCGGACCGTTATTCTATTATCTACTCTTTAAGGATCGACTATGAAAAGACCCACGCAGTTTAAAGCAATCGGATTGTTTCTTATTTATCTTTCTAGTTTTTCGCAATTGATCGCTCAAGAGAGTCACGAAAAGAAAGCCATTGACCTCTTCGCAGCAGAGCTAGCAGCTCAAGACAAACTCCCCGTCAGCCAAGAAGGACTTAGGTTTCTCGGCGACACGCCGCTTGCGCGCAATGGTGAGTTTAGCTTTAAGGTCATTGAGGGTCAGCCAAGTCAAATAGAGTTCAGTGTCAACCGAGAAGCCAAGAAGCGGATTATGAAACTTCTATCAAAACACAAGGAAAGAAAGTTGGCTCTTGTCAATGACGGTAAGATTATCTTCGCCTCTCTTAGCCAAGAAAGGCTATCTGATCGATATTTTACCCTGAGTTTTGCCAGTGACAGTGATTTCCAAAAGATCAAGAAAGCTTTGACAAGCTAAAGACTTTCTAACCGAGGGACTCTTTGAGAGTCCCTTGGCCTCGACTTGACTCCGGCAATCCATACTGAAATCTCTTCAATACTGACCAATATCCTCAAGCTTCAAAAATTTCCTCAATAAATTTGGTGATCTAAAAATTTTTCGTGTGGTTTTGCAACCTATTCTGATGTTACCGTCAATATATAAGTAACTAGCTAGGAAGCACGGTGAAGGGATTCGCTGAGCTGATTTGGTATGAATTGGGATTCAATCGTAAAAGAACTGGGTCCGAGGCTTTATCGCTTCTTTTTGATGAAGACCAGCGCTGACCAAGCGACAGATTTGGTCCAAGACACACTGGTCAGATTATTTGAGAAGGTTGAAGCAGGAGCCCTCGACCTAGAAAAGGGAAACATTGAAAGCTTCGCTTTCGGTATCGCCTTTAACATTACGAGAGAGTTCAGAAGAAAAGATGCTAAATGGCAGTACAATGAGCTAGAAGAAAGCGATATTGGGGCAGTTGAAGAAAAAGACCGATTTCATATTCTCGAACTGAGGAAAGCAGTACAGAAGTTGAATGAGAATGAACAAACCGTCATTCAACTACTCATCGATAAAGACCTCAGTCTTCAAGAGATCGCCGACATTCTCGATATGCCTCTCAATACTGTTAAAAGCCACATGCTTCGTGCAAAAAAGAAACTCAAAGAGCTTTTACAAGGGGACCAAAATGCGTGATCCAGAATTAGACTCGATGCTTGAAAGTTTTCGAAAAATTAGACCTGATCAATTAAAAATCTCACGTTGGCAAATGGCTATTAGAAAGTTAAAAAAAGTGAGAAGTCATCGTTTTTTTTACCCTTCTGTGGCAGCAGCGATGTTTGCCGGTATCATTCTTGGGTACGGAGTTTCATCGATGAACCAACCACCTGTGACAAAAGTCAATCCCTTAACCGTAAACTCAAATGCAAACATAGAAACGTTCATAAACATAGATTAGAAAAGAAAGACGATGTCATTACCGTTCACCATCATATTAAAGTTTTTGATCCTTGCAATCGGGCTAACAAGTTTACCTAGGTTAATCCAAGCACAGGCGGGACCGCCTGCAATAGGTTTTCGTGAGTTATGTGCTCGATTGCAACTGACCACAGAGTACTTCGCATACGATAAAAACGGAATGCTACTGGAGAAAAAACGCCAGTTTCAACGCATCAGTTGGAAAAAACCATGGAGTGCGATCAGCGAAGACAAACCTTGCGTGATGGAATTCGGCATGGCGCCAACCTGGGGGAATGACACGGTACCTTTTACCCTCATGTACCGCATGGAAGTTAAGAAAGATAACAAAATCAGTCTGAGAGTGCGGCAATACGGCAAAACAGAAACTATTCCTCCAAGTAAAGAAGACGAAGTTCTTTTGGAGAAGACCTTCGCTCTCGAATCAATGAGCGCGATCCTTTGGGAATCTCCGATCCACAAGAACCCCAGACTTGTGGCACGTATGACACCAAACCTTACTTTCAAAGAAGAACCTAAAGATATCGACAAACTTGATCTTGCTGGTCGAGACGTGCAAGCTGTCGATAACTACGGGCGTGTATGGGCGCAAAATATCTATTTCCGTAGCCGTTATC
Organism: uncultured Oligoflexales bacterium; assembly: GCA_964490675.1. Lineage (GTDB taxonomy): Bacteria > Bdellovibrionota_B > Oligoflexia > Oligoflexales > JAWKNZ01 > CAZBDM01. Next base: position 1,437 of record CAZBDM010000124.1, on the reverse strand, counting down.
TCGCGATCAAATCGCATGTAGGCTCGGTAGCCATCAGTTACTACCCCTTCGCAGGCTCTAAGCCAATCGGTGAAGCAAAAGGCCGTACCATAACTCTCTTCGGCGATAATACGCTTCTTAAAATTGAGGGTAAGCACAACTTTCTGCCAGAAGGCATGACCGCGAAGATTTACGGCATATTCTCTTCGAGGAAAGCCGAAGCCTTTGGTGACGGAACCTGGGGCACCAGTGCGAATGAAGAGCAATTCCTTAAACTCCTGGAAAAAGATTACTTATAAAATCAGATAGTTAGTTCATCCCTTAATAAAATCCAACTCGTCATGCAACTTTTTTGAGCAGAATGGTCAATCTAGAGTAACCGGTGCTGTTGTTGACTATGAAACTGAAATAAGCTGAATGTGGAGTTGAAACATGAATCTCTTAAAAAACCTCTTAACCCTTTCCTTAATTGTGACTGGCTGCAAGACAACTGTCGATTACAGTCGCGTAAATTCTAATCCTGTCTTAGATAATCCTGCCTCTGCCGATGGCGCCTGGCAGATAGAAAGCAGTGCTGGACAGGCTTTAACTTGTAAATCAGCTGATAGTAAGGGACAAGCCACTTTACAGCTTGGCAACTTCACTCTGTCTGGCAAAGGCAATAATGGTATCGAGCAAAGCTACTTTCACCGCTTTGATCTCACTTATGCCGGCGCGACCTCCGGCAAACGTTTGACAGCAGGTCTTATCTCATGTGATCAAGGAATCTGTGAGTTTAATCTTTATTTTATGAAGTTTGATTACGATACAGCCGGTCAGGTGGTGGAGATGGAAAATAACCAGCTTCACCCAGAAACGATCGGAACTTTCACTCTTTCAAGAGACCCAGCAGCGCATGGCTCTAACTACATCACTTGGAATGCACTGTTTTTTGCTGAAACAACCGATAAGTCGTTTGCCGAAGTTTTAAGTGACATTCAACAGGGTCAAGCACCCACCAAAACCCCTGGGGCTCCGAGTTTTACAATTCCTTCCGACACAACGCCTCTTTGGCTGGCTGATATCGGATCTGAAGTCCTTGCTGACGGCGTCAAAAAAGAGGCCTTACATACGACACAATTTCAATGTGATAGAGATAGAATCGCGGCTATCCTCGACGCTTTTATGAAGACCAAAGAGAACAAGACAGATTGGGCTTTTGAACAAAATATCAAGCCTTTTATTGCCAAGCAACAAGAGGCGAGAGAGAAAAAAGCAGATATTAGAGGTGTTTCAACTCTCCCTCCTGTAGAAGAAGTTCAACCTTACCTTCTCCACGATTTGACCATTACCAAGAAAAGAGAGGGAACATCACTAGAGTACGAATGTATGGCTGAACGCGTGATTGGTAGCGACTCAAGGACCTACGACTATAAGGTCGATGTAGAGTTTGCTCGCTATGGTGCTCAGTCAAAACAG
>CAZBDM010000123.1:5622-9971 GCA_964490675.1 uncultured Oligoflexales bacterium | reverse complement strand
TGGTCTTTTTATGCAAGTTCGTGACTACCTTTACTCAACGGCTTTTGCCTTCCTCGCGACAGCGGCGGCCGTCATCGTGCATCTTTGCTATTACTATCTTATGACAAGCGGCATATGGTTGCTGTGTGAAAAGATCTCTACTAATTTATTCACACTGAAGAAACGAAAAAGGACTTCCCATAAACATTATGAGTTGGATTGAAATGGATGATCTCAAATCACCTTTTAGCCACAAGTGAAGCTGCTTTTGCTTCCAGCGACATTAACTTTTTCGTACTCACAGGTATATTTTCCTTCGCCTCTTATGCTGAGAGAAGTATCTTGTCCTTCGAGAGTGACTTGGAAGTCACTGAGTTCTCCATCCTCGGTGATGTTTAGAGAGGTTCTATTATTCTTTTTAATATTCGCTAATTCAGCCGCACCCAAGACACCATTTGCACTTACTCCCAGGTATGACTCTTTACCTGATACCGATGATTTCAATTGATTGATTTTTGCGTTGAACGCTAACTCAATAAAACCGTTTGATTTATCACCTTCGCCGCTATAAACCACTTTATTGATAACGACATCGCTAGATATCGTGACATGAGCACGACTATTCATTCCTTTGACATTTAAACAAAATCCAGCAAACTCCGTTTTGTCATCGGCATCGACATTGATTGTCACTCGACCAAATTTTCCTTCGACATTGACCGCAATTGGTTTTTCGAGACGAACCGTCAGATAGTTTTTTTCGCCTGCGAGATTAATATAGTCAACCTCGACTCCCAGCAACTCTTCACAACTAACAGCGAAATCAGGTTTTGGGTCAGCGATCTGAAGGTCTTCAGAAGAATTTTTTTGGTCGCTTGCATCGCTTGCTTCATCAATGGCTTTATCGTCCTTTGTTCCGGTTTGTTCAGAGGAGCTTTGCGATTCCAACGATTCAACTGATGAGGGATTGACAGCAACTGCATCGGATGACTGTTGGTTTTCGCCTGAAGGTTGCGTTGGATCGACATTGCGGTTGTTGAGATTCTCTGATTCTTTGTAAGCGGTCGTTTTTCCACATGCGGAAAAGAATACCGCTAAAATCAAAATTTTGAGACATCCGGACATGATACCCCCTTGTCACTGGTCGCCTGATGTCTCTAAAGATGGACCCTTAAGATGATAAAAAATGGTTCGGTAGGTTTTGTAGCCCCCTTTAATGATCTGTTTTTAAATAATATTTTTAGGCGGTTAAATATCCAGACATCATTACCAAACAGAAAGATGCAGTATTAAAATTCGAAAAGAATCACTAGCATTCTTCATCCTTTGACAAAAATAAGTTTTTCTTCATTTTTTTGTTGATTTTCCAGCCGAGGGGGATCACTCAACAAAATTTAACCCCTTGTAATCAAAACACTTAATCAAAAAACAGAAAAAATGGGCGAGATCACAGTATTTTTGCGTGGCTAAGATTATAAAAAGAGAATCCGAAGACCCACTTATAGGATAAACGTCCGCTAAATGAGGAGAATTTAGCCTTGCGGCAAAAGAATCCAAGAATCTTAGTTGTTGAAGATTCCTCAGTGCAAAGAGCAAACCTTGTTTGGAAGCTCAAAAAGCGCAGTTATGAGGTGATCGAAGCTTCTTCTGGTGAAGAAGCCAACAAGCTTATTGTCTCCGAGAAGCCTGACGCCATCTTACTTGACTGGGAGCTTGCCGACGCTGAAGGTCCCGAACTTGTCGAAGTGTGGGCCAAGGACGAGACATTAAAATGGATTCCCGTACTTATGCTCACCGCTCACACTGAAGTGGAGCGTGTCCAAAGAGCTCTTGAAGCGGGCGCAGTGGATTATATATGTAAGCCCCCTAACGAAATCGAGCTGGCAGCACGACTGAGTACTGCTTTACGTATTAAGTACCTGCAGGATCAACTGCGTGATTACTCGATGCGAGACCCTCTGACGGGACTCTTTAACAGACGTTATTTCTCTGAGATTTTTCACAAAGAACTCGAAAAGTCCCGCAACGCTCGTAACAATATTTCTTGTGTGATTATCGACATCGATCACTTCAAACTGATCAACGACAACTACGGTCATGATGTTGGAGATATTGTCATAAAGCAGATGTCAGAACACCTGACAAAAGGCGTCAGAAAAGAAGATACCGTCGCCCGTTTTGGCGGTGAAGAGTTTGTCATTCTGATGACTGATACCGATGAAAACTCAGCCCTTATGCTGCTCGAAAAGATCCATAAAGCAGGACGCGAGAAGAAATGGGGCAAGAAGTCTAAGGAGATAAAGGTTACTTTCAGTGCCGGTATCGCTACCCTGCAAGGCAACTGGGTCGAGTCTCCAGAAATGCTCATCAAGATGGCTGACGACGCTCTTTATGCTGCTAAAAATCTTGGTCGTGACCGCGTTCTCTTGGCAAGTTAACTTCTATGACTGCCAAGAAGATCGACCAACTTACAAAACACCAAAAGATAGCAATTGTAATCATTGCGCTAGGTCGTAAAGAAGGCGCTAAAATTCTCTCACGCCTAGATAAACAAGAAGTCTTAAAGATCGCCTCGGAGCTCAATAATATGCAGTCGATTGACCGCCAGACAGCAGATCTTGTTCTCAAAGAGTTTAAAGAAACAGCGTTCGCCGAAAGAAGTCGCCATCTCAGTGGTGGACCTGAGTTGACACGCTCAATTCTTGAGACCGCTTTTAAAGGAGAAGAAGGAAGAAAGCTGGCCGCCAAGATCAACGAATCTAACGTCCGCTTAACATCTCTTGATCATGTTGACGCAAAGACACTTTTTCGGGTTGTAAGGTCAGAGCATCCACAAACACTAGCGGTCATCGTAGCTTTTTCTGACGCCAAGCTATCATCAGCTTTTTTAAAGCTCTTGAGCGATCAATTACAACTCGAGATCCTAGCAAGGGTCGCAAAGCTTGCGAGCATCTCTCACGAAGTCATTGAAGATCTTGACGATCATCTTCGTCAGGAGTTAAGTAAATTATCACGCTCCTCCACGACTCAAAAAGGAGGCAATGAAAAAGTCGCAAAAATCCTCGCGATGCTTGACTCTGAAAAGAGTAAATCAATCTTAGAACAGCTATCGCTGCGTAATCCCGACCTCGGCGAAAAGATAAAAGAAAAAATGTTTACTTTTGATGATCTTATTAAAATACCACGCAGTCAGATGGTCAAGGTCCATAAAGTCGTTGGAGAAAAATGGAGGATTGCTTTGCGCGACACGAGCGACAGCATTAAGGAGCATGTCTTTCAATCGATGTCAAAACGCGCAGCTGATATGCTAAAATCTGATCTCGCAGATGGAAAACCTCTCAAAAAAGCAGACGTTGAAACAGTCAAAAAAATGATTTTAGCGGACATCAAGAAACTTGAGGAAAAAGGCGAAATTGTGTTAGACCAGGACGATTACGTTTAACCTGGCAATTACATGGCACTTGACTGCAAAGACATATTTTCCTTTACTTTTGTCGTTCCAAAAGGCTTCGAAAGAGTCGCACTTTCTGAAATCGAATTTTGGCAAAACCGACTAACCAAAGACCACTTTTTTATAAATAATATTAGTGATATAGACATATCCACTCCAGGTACTCTGACAATGACGACGTCTCTCAAAACGATTCTTTTGCTCACCTTTGTCGTTAAATGTCCCACACGTATTCTTATGAAGATTCGAAGCCGCAAGATAAAAGACTTCCCAAAGCTTTTCCAAACGATCAGTAAAGAACACTGGCAGACTTATGCGGGAAGACATCCAATAAAATGGCATGTGACATCAAAAAAATCGCGCCTCTCTATGCTGAAAAGAATCGAAGAGACTTGCGCAAAGGCTTATGTCAAACATCAAAAAACTCAAAATTATGAGCTTGAAGATTTAGCAGAAACCTCAGTCTATGTGAGGCTCTATGACAATGAATGTAGTTTGAGTATTGAGGTCACAGGTCGTGAGCATTTTAAACGCTCGCTACGCAGTAAAATCACTCGAGCACCGATGCGAGAAAACATCGCTGCTTGTATGCTTTATGCTCTTTCAGAAGAGACTAAGACCGAGCTTGACGACATTTGCTTATGGGATCCAATGGTGGGGTCAGGCACTTTTCTAATCGAAGCCTTTCATCGTTTTAAACCGTTGATACCTAAGATTAATCAAGTGTTGACTAGCCAGAAAGGACCTGCAGAGGCTCTATCATCAATACAGACATTTTTTGAAAATTTTGAGGGAAGCACAAGCTTCTCGGCACTTATTGGATCTGATATCGACAAAGGAGCTCTACAGGTGGCCAAGAGTAATATCGCTCAGCTATCAAAAGACCTCGCAAGCGATGAAACCAATATTCAGTTATGGG
>CAZBDM010000123.1:0-5612 GCA_964490675.1 uncultured Oligoflexales bacterium | reverse complement strand
CTCAATTACAGAAAAAGATCTAAAAACAGAGACCTGGTTTGTCATCAACCCCCCTTATCAGAAACGCCTCAAAATCGAAAATGATCCCAGTCAATTTTACGCAAAAATCATCCATCACACGTTTGCTTTTGAAAAAGTTAAAAAGCTAGCGATTATCATTCCTGATAAGTTCTTTGACGATACGCGGCAAAAGATAAAAGACCTTGATTACAAGGTCTTCAAAAGCCAGAATGGCGGTATTCCGATAAAATTTCTAATTTTCAGTAAACCGTACTAAGCTGATTTACCAGCTTTGTTTTGTCCTTCTCCGAGGAATGAGTAGTCGCTGACATTCCACGGAGAGCCAATTTGATCATTACATAACCACGCGATCATGTTGATGACCGATTTGACTTTGCTATGGAAGTGCTGAACAATAAAATATCGATTTAGGGTACTGATTTTTATACCATGCCACAAAATATCTTTTGACTTAGGGAATCCATGACCATCAGCAACAGACTGACAGATTTGATCCCATTCAAGCATCATTCCAGCGAATTCCGACAGGTTTTTTCTCACTTTTAGCGTCTTCGGAAAGTCGGGACGTTTAAGACCGACGCACCACATCAAAGCTGTCATCGCTACCCAGTCTTTCTGAGCGGAAATGATTAGTTCAGGTGACGGCAAGTATAATGACGGCACTTGATCTTCAGAAAGCTGATCTGCACTTACTGACGAATGTTCTTTTAAATAGTAGCTGAGATCAGGAACCATCCAGTGGGTTCTCTCGGGAAGTCCAAGAGCGAGCAGTTGAATTCTTACCAGACTCATACGTGTCGCATAGACAGCGATAATCGAATTTATTTCTCCGATATCTCTCATGACATCGACTGCATTGCCATAGCTGTCTTCCATTTGGCTCTGGATTTCAAGTTTCGCTGGCCAAAACTCAAAGCCTTCATTTACGACATTGAGGTATTGATCGAGAAATTTTGCATCGTCAGCATGCTCAGTCCGCAGATCGCTAATATCAACTTTTGCCTCGGAAAAACGCCCATGACTCATGTTGATGAGAGCTGAGTTAAAATGATAGTCCTTTCTTTTTGGATCGATTTTCATTGCTAATTTTATAAAGTCTTTAGCTACAATATGCTTAAGATTTTGATCGAGTCTTATAGCAATCGATCTCAGCATAGGTCCTGGTTTTGCTCCCATAAACATTGCACTAATGTAAGCACCCATAATATATTGAAGAGCCGCTACTGGATTACCGGACTGTACCTCGCCTTCAATCTTTTCCATAACTATTTTACAATAGTCGCGTGCGTGTTCTTCAGTTAAGGGCGCAGCGTGCTTATCAACAAATACTTTAAAAATATCCTCTCTGACGTTTTCTTCAAGAGCAGCAGCACTTGCTCTTACCGCCGCAATGAATGCTTCATATTTCAAATTGTCAGCCATCGCTTCACGGTAAATCTGCTTCCACTCTTCAAATGTTTTATCTACATTTAGCATCGCAGTAAGTTCGACAAAAGACACATCAGTAGGGAAATCACCGAGATTGACTTCGCGAATCACCTCAAGGTTTTTATTTAGATATTGCCAAGTTCCAATGGCGTGATCTTCGAAATAACTACCTTGCATATAACGCACCCCTTCTAAGCGCGCACTTGTCTCTTCAAACTTTGCTCTATAAGGACCTTCCCTCTTACCGTAGCGATCATAAGTACTAACCCTAATTTCATCGCCTCTTAAGTTATACTCGCTAACAACAAAACCATCATCTCTGTAATTAATTTTTTCTAGTAAGTGACCTTGATCATCATAAGAAGTCCACTCTTTGACTTTGTCGCCATGATGGTAACGCCCTGTCACAGCCGTTTGACCGTTGTGAAAAAACTTTGTAAAGCCACCATTTAAGACGCCGTCCTTGTAATAGGCTTCCTCAATGAGTACACCGTCTTCACTCCAGTATCTCCAAAGGCCATCCTTTTCAACTTTGCCATTCTCTTCAGAGTAATTTCCCAAAAACCATATCTTTTGATCTTGATCAAACTTTGCGTCTCTTGGGATCGAAGCTTTTTTGACGGCGGTTTTTTTAGTGATCTCGGGAGACTCTTCCTCTTCAGATTGAGACGATTTAATCTTCTTAGTTGGTTCATCGTCGTCTATCAAAGAAGAGTTCTTAGATTTCTCAGCAATTTCTTTGACATCCGGTTGCGACTGGACAATGGCCATTTCCGCAATAGGCGGAACTGGAGGTAAATTTACTTTTTGGTTGACGGTCTCCGTATCTTTTTCAGGAGGTGGCTCGTTTAACTTTGAGTGCTTTTGTCTCTCTTCTGAAGACATCATAACATTTAGGTGCTTCTTCGCTTTTTTAGGATCCACTTGCAAGGCTTTGTTGAGCTTCTCTTCAGTGACGACTTTTGATTTTTCCGGCTGTTTTTTTGTCTTACTTGCAGGATTCTGTGGATTCGGTTGTGTAGCAACAGATTGTTTATTCGATGCTACCGGTTTACGAGCCTCATAGTAGGCTTCGACAATCTCATCGTTAGAGTCATCAAAATCCGCTTCGACGATCACCTCTTTAGCTTCTGTCGTTTCTTCTGGTTCTTGTGCTTTTACCGGTATTGGTTTAACAAGATTATTTGAGGTTGATTTTCGTTTTATAGATGAATCTGACTGATCTAGATTTAGCTGGTTTTCAAGCAGCACCCGATCAGCTTTCTCCTTGAAGAAGTCATGATCGAGATCAACAAGTTGTAAGAGCTGATTTCCGATACGAACGGAACCATATGGAATACTTATCGCTGTTTCGTCCTCGCTGAGTCCAATGCTGAGCCTGACCAGAGAAAATGATCGACAACGCGTACAACGTCCAAGCATGTGAAAGTCGTCTACGAAAAAAATCTCATCACCGAGAGCATTGGCTGTGTCACAGTGACCGCAGATCCACTCCATGATTTCTCCTTGTTATTCTTCACATCAACGAATATTTCGGGAGAAATCACGATTTTCTTGAGAACTTCCTTATTAATTCGAACGAATAAGACAGCAAACAATTTGGCAATTTGAAAAGTTTCTAGAAATTTGCCTTTGGATCAAAGGCTTTTCTTACCCCCTCTCCGATGAAGTTAAGTAGGACCAACATCGTACAAAGCGCGAGAAAGGGATACAATGCCAGCCACCAGGCTTGTAAAAAGTGCTCTCTTCCTTGCCGGAGGAGCTCTCCTAAGGACGCAGCTGGTGGTTGGACACCTAACCCCATGTAGTCGAGAAACGACAGAAAGTAAATCGACCCCGTCATTATGAACGGAGCAATGCTTATTAATGGAGTTAATGCATTAGGGATAATATGCTCGAAAAAGACCTGCCATTTGCTCGCTCCTAATGATCGTGCAGCGATAGCGAACTCTTTATTTTTTAATCTTAAACATTCACCTCTTAAGTAGTAAGACGCTGAAACCCAGGAAAACGCACCGATAACCAGCATCAAAATAAAAATACTTGGTTCAAAAACATTTACCACCAGAATCACTACAAATATCGCTGGTAGGCTCGTCCAGATCTCTACGAATCTTTGCCCCAATAGGTCTACAATTCCTCCAAAATACCCTTGAACACCGCCAATGAGCGTGCCAATGATTAAAGCGAAGAACAGAGACACGATAGCGAAGAATAATGACAGACGGAAGCCATAGAGTGTTCTTACAAATACATCCCGCCCACGATCATCGGTACCAAGCCAGTTTTGTGAGTTGGGTGGCCCAGGAAAATAAGCCAATGCTTTATTTGACTCATTGTATCCCCACCAAATTGGTGGGGCTAAGACAAAACTGTCTTCTTTGATATCATCAACAAGACGTTTATAATCAGGCTCTACTTGACTTTTTAAGCCGAAATCTATGCCTTTATAGACGTTCACCACCGGCAAGAAAATCTTACCATTATAAATGATAACCAGTGGCCGGTCATTTGCGATGAATTCTGAGAAAAGACTGACAAAGAACAGACACAATAAGACGACGAACGAATACCAGGCACGCCTCATAGATCGAAATCTCTGAAGTCGTTTTTTCGCCATGGGAGACATCTTTATTGATTTCATAAAAGTCATCTCTTAAAGGAAATTCTTGGATCGAGAACGACGTAAAGTAAATCAGACAACAATACTCCCAAAACCTTTGCAACGGCAGCAATCATAATAATAGCCATAACGACCGGATAATCTCGTGAAATGATCGATTCGTAGTTTAATTGGCCGATACCATCGAGCCCAAAAATTTGTTCAATGAGAATCGACCCCATCAAGAAGATCGATGTAAACTCGCCTAATTCTGTTGCAATGGGAATGAGTGCGTTTCTAAGGATATGCTTAAAACTAACTTTGTGATTGGGGAGACCTTTAGCAATCGCAGTTCTAACATAATCGCTTTTGACCTGTTCGAGAAAAGAGTTCTTCATTACTATGGTAGTCATTGCAAACTGACTAAGAACGAAACAAAACAAAGGAAGAACGATGTGATGAAGATAGTCAAACAGCTTGCCAATTGTAGAAAGCTCGTCAAAGTTTTCTGACACTAAACCTTGAAGAGGAAAAAGATTCAGAAAGGTCCCTCCACAAAAGAGCACAATTAGAAAAATAGCAAGAGCAAAAGAGGGAATCGAATGACTGACAAACAAGAGAAGAGAAGTGATACTGTCAAATTTACTGCCATCATGTGTCGCTTTATAGACACCTAAAGGAATGCTGATAAGGTAGACGAGCAAAAAAGTAAAAAATCCAAAAGTCAAACTGACTGGAAGCTTTGATACAATAATCTCAACAACAGGGTCCTGATATTGGTACGAAGTTCCAAAGTCGAGTTTCAGCAGATTTGATAGCCAAGTGAAATAACGTTCATGGAAAGGCTTATCAAATCCGTAGAGTCTTTCTAGTTCTTGCCTTAACTCCTCTGTAACCTCGATAGGAACACTTTCGCTTTTCGCATCTCCCATGCGAAATTCTGCGATAGCCTGCTCAACAGGTCCTCCGGGAAGGATTTGGGTGAGACCAAACATAAGAAGAGAGATCCCGAAAAGCGTCGGAACCATGAGTACCAATCTTCTTAAGATATACTTGTACACTACTTTGCCGTTTGCCAATGAGTATAAAAAGGTTCCCGCAATCGATCACCGGAAAACTTGTAAAAAGCTGGCCCAAAGGGTTTAATTTTATCTTTCCAATATGCTACTTTGTGGTTTTTTTCGACCCATCTAAAAATGTATGGCTGTTGCTCTACAATCATTTTTTCCAACAGAGCAAAAGACTTTATTCTTTCACTTTCATCAAACAATGTCGGAGCTTTGTCAATGATAGCATTAATCTTATCGTCATTAAGACCACTGAAGTTTGAAGTTCCTTTATTCATCGCCGTTGAACCATGCCACAACTGCCGAGGAGAAGGGACTTGCGCTCCGGCCCAAGAAAGAGCAAACCCCTCAAACTTAAACTCATCAGCAAGCTTCAGGGCTCTGCTCCACTCAACGAATTTTCCTTTAATTTCTATGCCAATCTTCTTGGCATCCTCCTTATAGATAGTCAGCCATTGGTCATGAGATTTCCGACCATGCATGATCGTAAAAGA
>CAZBDM010000122.1:0-9990 GCA_964490675.1 uncultured Oligoflexales bacterium | reverse complement strand
ATTTAAAACCATCAGGAAGAGAAATGACCGAGACGACTCAAGAAAACCAAACAGAAGCCTCGACTAGCTCTAAAGAAGACATCAAACATCAAGAGACGGTTAGAGTAAACGTTTCTCTTTTGGAAAAACTCATGTCTCTAACTGGAGAACTCGTCCTCATCCGAAATCAGCTGCTTGTCTATGCTGACAAGTCTAAAGACGACATTGATTTTCAAAATATGTCACAACAGCTCAACTTAGTTACAAGCGAGCTTCAAAATGAAGTGATGAAGACCAGAATGCAGCCAATTGGCAACGTTATCACAAAGTTCCATAGGGTCGTCCGAGATCTCGCTAAACAACTTGGCAAAAATATAGAGTTAAAAATAACCGGCGCTGAAACAGAGCTCGACAAAACCCTTCTTGAGGCTGTCAAAGATCCGCTTACCCACATTATAAGGAATGCCGCTGATCACGGGATTGAAGTGCCAGATGTAAGAAAAAGATCAGGTAAATCAGAAAAAGGTAGAATTAACATCCGTGCCTATCACGAGGGTGGACAAGTTGTCGTAGAAATTAGCGACGATGGTAAGGGACTCGACAAAAACAAGCTTTTAGAAAAAGCTATCGAAAAAAATGTTGTCAGCAAATCCGATGCAGCCAAACTCAATGATAGCGGCATTTACAACCTGATTTTTGCGCCAGGATTCTCTACTGCCCAGAAAGTTTCTAATATTTCCGGTCGAGGTGTTGGGATGGATGTCGTGCGGACCAACGTCGAAAAGATCGGTGGTTCAATTGATTTAACTTCCGAGCTTGGCAAAGGAACCTCCATTCGACTTAAGGTTCCATTGACCTTAGCAATCATTCCTGCTCTTATTGTCAAAAGCCAAGGAAACCGCTTTGCCATACCACAGGTCAAATTGATTGAACTTGTGCGAGCACAAGCGCAATCCGACAATAACCATGCGATCGAATGGCTTCAGGGGTCTCCCGTATATAGACTTCGAGGCGATATCCTTCCTCTAGTGAGTCTCAATAGTCTTCTCTTTGGAACAGCGATACGCGAAGACATCGAAGAGCTCGAAACGATTAATATCGCCGTTCTCAGCTCAGAAGAAGACCAGTTTGGTCTTATTATCGATGAAATCCATGACTCTACAGATATCGTCGTAAAACCGATGAGCAAGTTTTTGAGTTATCTCAACGCTTTTGCAGGTTCGACTGTCATGGGAGATGGTCAGGTATGTTTGGTTCTTGATATCAACGGAATCGCGAAGACAGGCATCACCAATCAGCCAAACAAACAAAATACCATGGAAAATATCGAAGAAGAAGGGTTGAAGAAAAATCAGGAACAGGATCTACTGATGGTCGATATCGGCTATCCGGGTCATTATGCCCTTCCCTTAAATTTGGTTAATCGACTCGAGGAATTCCCTAAAAACAAGGTAGAATGTTCTGGTGAAATCAATGTTGTACAGTACAGAGGTGCCATTCTTCCTTTAATAGAAGTCGGTGACTTACTTTTTCATGGACAAGCCCAAAGCAACTCTGATGACTCAACCCTTGATTCGATCTATGTCGTCGTTTTTGAATATCACAATCAGCTCATTGGCCTCAAAGTTAACCGCATTCTCGATGTTGTTTGTGTGAGTGGAGATGTTCAAACCAACATTTCTGGTAAAGAAGGTCTGCTTGGGCAAATGATTCATCAAAACTCAGTCGTCGACATAATCGACCCAATGACGATTGCGACAAAATCAGGACTTAACCTCAAATATGACGAAAACTCAAATGCTATGGATATCACAAAGCAAAGAGCTAACTTTAATATTCTCCTAGCTGAAGACGGCAAGTTTTTCAGAAAACAAATGGTCAGCTATCTGAGTGATGCTGGATACCAAGTCAATGCGTTTGAAGATGGGCAGCTTGCCTGGAATGAGTTTGAAAACCAATCTGAGAAGTACGATCTCCTTCTCTCAGATATAGAAATGCCGAAATTGACCGGATTAGAACTAGCCAAGAGAATAAGAAACTCTGAACGCAATCAGATCCCAATGATAGCGATCACTACCCGATTTACTTCCTCGGACATTAAGGAAGGTATGGAAAGCGGGTTTAATAAGTATATAGAAAAATTTGATCCGAAAGAGCTTATAGAAACGGTTGATTCACTACTTATAAATAATGTTGCGGAGAAGTCAAAAAATGCAGCCTAACCAGAACATTAAGGACAAAGCTGACCTAAGTCACCAGTATTCTACTTTCTGGTCAGACAATCGCTTGTATGGAATCGATGTTACTTCTGTCCAAGAAGTTGTTAAACCAATGAAAGTGACACCTGTACCATTAGCGAACGACTATGTAAGGGGTCTCATCAACCTTCGTGGCCAGGTAACGACTGCAATTGGTTTACGTGAGCTCCTCGGTCTTCATGAAGCAGAGAATGCTGAACTGATGAATGTTGTCTGCAAAGCGGAAGGAGATCTCATCTCGTTACACGTTGACGAAATCGGTGATGTTATTGAACTAAACAAAGATAACTTTGAACCCGTTCCTTCGACAATACCAAAGCAAATCAGCACTTTCATGGACGGTGTCTTTAAAATGAATGATACATTATTGAGTATATTAAGCATCGATAAGATTAGCCAATATTTAAAAAACACCAATAAATAGCAAAGCTAAGAGAAAGGGAAGTTCAATGACTAGCAATGTAAAGCAAATCCAAGATTCCAAGTCAGCAGGAAACGCCTGCCCGTCATTCGAAGGTTTTGGAAACCTCGTCGCAAATGTTTCCTCAGCAAAAACTGCAGAGCAAGTAGCACGAGGATTTCTTGAAGGACTTAGCCGTCAGTTCAATTGGGAATATGGTTCATTGTGGAAGGTCGATCATAGTTCAAAGACAATGACTTATGTTTCTGACTTTGGAAATGGCAACTTCAAGCTTAAGCAAGCAACCGAATCGCATTCTTACAGATCAGGTGAAGGGCTAGTCGGACGCGTTTTTGAAACGAAAATGATTGCACAATCTAATAACTTAAATGAAGTAAGAGGCGATCAAAGAACTGCGCTTGGAACAGAGGCTGGATATCTATCGTCAATGGCTTTTCCAATTTCTAAAGACGGAACAGTTGAATGGATTGTAGACTTCTTTCACAACGAAGAAATGGAAATCGATGACGAAACTCACAGAGCCCTTGGGGAATTGGTGAAATTTGCTGAAAATCAACTGTCAAATGTTGATAGCATTATAGAATTAGAGCTTTTCAATCGTGTAAAAGACTTTAATTTCGCGATTCAAAACACCAAGACAGAAAAGCAATTAGCAGACGTCGCTCTTGAGAAAATCGCGCAGCTTTTCAACTTTGATTGTGGATTCTATTTCACTTTTAATAGTGAGACTATGCAATTTGATTTTACTTCAAACTACGGCAATGGTTTCAGCGAAATGCTTAACGACGCTAAGAACAGCCATTTCAAGGTTGACGATTCACATGTCGGCTCTTCATTTAGAGAAAACAGAGTCGTCTATAACAGTAACAACCAAAACAATACCCATTCTGGTCGTGCAAAATTAGCTGGCAACAGTGGCTTAAAGAGCTCTTTAATCATTCCGGTATTTGTTGACAACAAAGCATTTGGTTTCTTCGACTTCTATTCCTCACAAGGTGGAAACCAGAGAGTTTATGAAAACGTCTTCCAATTTGTTCACCAATCTATAGGCAGTACATTTAAGCAAATCAAAGTCCTCTTAGCCTACACTAAAGTAAAAGCTCTCGTAGACAATGCTCCGGTTAACATCATGATGTCTAACCTTAATTTCGGCCTTGAATACATGAACCCTAAATCACGTCAAACTCTCAAGGCTATCGAGCATTTGCTTCCAAAACCAGTTGATCAACTAGAAGGTGAGATCATTGACATCTTCCACAAAAATCCTGGTCGGGTTCGTAAAATTCTTGAAAACGATAAGAACCTGCCTCACAAAGCAAATATCAAGCTTGGCGACCAGACGCTGTCATTAAATGTTAACGCAATGTATGATGACGAAGGCAAGTATATCGGACCAATGGTCGCTTGGAATGTCATCACAGATCGCCTCAGAATTCTAAAAGAGGTTTCAGAAGCTGCCAACCAACTTGCTGCCGCTTCTTCTCAACTCAATGCGACTGCTTCTGAACTTGCCAGCATGTCTGAAGAGACCTCTAGTCAGTCAAAAAATGTTGCAACTTCTTCTGAGCAAGTAGCAATCGGTGTCGAAACAGTAGCAAGCAACACAGAAGAAATGCTCGCTTCGATCAAAGAGATTTCTCGAAGCACAAATGAAGCTTCTCAATCAGCTAATGACACGAGTAACAGGGCAAAAGAAACAAATGAAACGATCACGCAGCTCGGTCAAAGCAGTCAAGAAATCGGAAAAGTCATTAAAGTGATTTCGTCAATCGCACAACAGACTAACCTTCTTGCTCTGAACGCTACCATCGAAGCAGCAAGAGCAGGTGAGGCAGGACGAGGCTTCGCGGTTGTTGCAAACGAAGTTAAAGAACTAGCAAAACAAACTTCTACTGCAACGGATGAAATCACAAACAAAATTAGTGCAATTCAAAGTGACACTGACGGCGCAGTAACAGCGATCTCTGGTATTGGTACTCAAATTGACAAACTTAACGAAATCGTTGGTTCAATTGCAGCTTCAGTGGAAGAGCAGCTTGCAACGACAAATGAAGTATCACGGATCGTTCAAGAGTCAAATTCAGGTGTTCAGTCAATATCTGGAAACATCAGAGGTGTTACTGAAGCAGCAGGTCAGACATCACAAAGTGCTTCACAGGTTTTAGAAGCTTCTAAAGGCTTGCAGGAACTTGCGACAAAACTGCAGGATCTTGTGCAGGACATTCAGAGTAGCGCAGATTAAACTTTAGGTAGATTAGCAAATGCACGTACTTGTCGTTGATGATTCAAATATTTACCGAACACAGGCGGTGAAAGTTATCGAAGCAAACTTCGATAGCTGCACCGCTCAGTCTGCTATAAATGGTAAAGTCGCCTTACGTATGACGGAAGTTTATGACTTCGACATCATAGTAATGGACCTAAATATGCCGGAGCTTGACGGCATCGCAACCCTTAAAGAGTTGCGTATACGCAAGTTTCCTGGGCATGTGATCGTGTTTGCATCAAAGACGCCTAAAAGCGCTTCTCAGACCATTGAAGCTCTCGCTCTCGGAGCAAGTGACTTTGTTATTAAACCAGGGGGAGACTCTGCAAATATTTTTGAGGCTATGCAACAGATTGAAGATCAGTTGACTCCTAGAATTAAGTCACTCGTCGGTGAAGAAAAAGCTTCCAGTGCAATCAGTAGCTCAATCGGCATTGGAAGATCTGTCGTAAACTCTGCTCTAACGAGCGCAGTTCCACTAACCTCAAAAAGCTATAACATCGATAAAAACGATGTAAGTGCATTAAACAGCTTTCACCCAGAGGCTATCGTTGTTGCAAGTTCTACGGGTGGGCCTAAGGCTCTTGAACAATTTCTTTGTAAAATACACGGTAACCTCAAAGTACCAATGTTTATTGCTCAGCACATGCCTCCCATGTTTACAAAATTTCTCGCCCAGCGCATGGCAATAGTAGCTGAAACTGAGTGTAAAGAAGCTGAACATCGAGAGATCGCAAAACCAGGAACGATCTATATCGCTCCTGGTGATTATCACATGCGAATCTTCAAAGAAGAAGGCAATATAATCATTAAATTAGATCAAGAAGAAAAGCACTTAAATGTCCGTCCTGCTGCTGACCATCTTTTTGAGACAGCAGTAGAAATCTACGGACACCATCTTATGGGCTTTGTTCTTACCGGTATGGGTGAGGACGGTTGCCGTGGATCGGCCAAAATAAAAGCGGCCAATGGAAAAGTCGCCATTCAAGATGAAGAGTCTTCAGTCGTTTGGGGAATGCCAGGAGCCGTCTACAATTCAGGAAACTACGATCAGGTTTTAAGTATTGATGATTGCGCAAGTCTTTTAGAAAGACTATTGAGGAATTAATTATGGCTTTTTTTGGAAAATATCTCGTCGATCAAAAGTTTATTGATAAAGATCAACTCGTCGGCTGTTTATTAGAACAAATGGAAGCCATTCCGCCTCTGCCGAAGATTGCTATGAGCGAAGGCATATTTTCACCTGATGATATTTTAAATGCCTTTGAGGTTCAGCAATCTGAACAAATTGGTTTTATTGAAGCTTGCAGAAACCTCGGCATTTGGTCAACTGAGGTCGAACAAAAATTATCCGAGAAGATCGTATCGATGCGTCCCCCACTAGGAAAGATTCTTATTGAAGGCGGCCACCTTGAGTTTAATAAGCTTGCTGTCGCACTTGATGAATTATTCACAGATAAATCAAAAACAATGCCCAGAACACCAAAAGTTGAATCCACTCAGGTTAAAAAACCAGATACCAAGGAATCGACTGAACAAAAAACTCAAGAGGCTGAGCATGATAAACCCCAAAAAGAATCGACAAATGTCGATAAAGTACCTACCAAAGAAGTCAAAGCTACCTTTGATCCAATGTTGGTGAATGAGTTCTGCAAGCTTTTTAGCGATGAGAAGAAAGACAACCTCATTGAAAGTCTTGATCTAGTTGAATCAAGTCTTGACGAAGATCAGAGTAGTAAAAACATGAAAATTATTATGAATGATTTTCAGACTCTTCGAGCAGCGGCACGATTTCTCGGAGCAAAGAAGATCTTTAACCTTTTCGACCAACTCTCGGGCTATTTGAAAGATGTGTCAAACGATGGAACGAGAAGTACCTCTTCAGCAGTAATCATCAAAGAAAATCTCAAAAAAGGCATCGAACTTTCATGGATGATTCGTCAACACATCAATCAACATAAAGAAGAAGAAACCATTGAAAGTAATCGTGAATTCAAAGAGCTACGATTTGATTTAGACTCAAACTTAAAACAAGCGTCTTAATTTTAGGAATAGAGACCATGAATATCTTACTTATCGACGACTCGAAATCAGTCCACAATTACATCAAAGATGCGTTAAAGGACGGTGGACACATATTTTTTAGTGGTTTTAACGGTCAAGAGGGACTCGATATTTTCATGGAAAACAGTGACAAAATTGATCTTATCTTCCTAGATTGGGAGATGCCGATCATGGATGGTCCAACAACTTTGAAAAATCTGCGCTCTGGCACATGCGAGTGCCCGATCATCATGTCGACCTCAAAGAACAGTATGGAAAATATTACGACTGCGCTTTCTTTAGGTGCTAATGAGTACATGATGAAACCTTTTACAAAAGATGTCATTTTGGAAAAAATAGATTTGGTGGCAGGATAAAATAATGTTTGCACAAAAAATTGACTTGGACTTTTTCGCAGCCAAGATCTTAAATGAGCTTGGCATACAATATAATCAAGACAATTATTACCAGCTTGATATACGCCTCAAAGATATCAGTAAGCAACTTGAACTTGCTGATGTTAATGAATTAAGAAAGAGAATTGAACAGAATGATCTTGTTGCGACGGCAATGGTTTATGACTTAGCCACCAACAATGAAACACTCTTCTTTAGAGATACAAAAGTATTCACATGTCTGCAGAAAGAGATCTTCACCGGCGACTATTTCCCCATCTCTGCGAAAGACAATACGCTGCGCATATGGAGCGCTGCCTCCTCTTTCGGTCAAGAGATTTACTCTGTTGCAATTCTTCTCAATGAACTTAAAGATAAGCTTCCCTGTAAGAACTGGCATATCACGGCATCTGACTACAGTAAGCGTGCCCTTGAACGTGCTCAAAAGGGCGAATACACCCAATTGGAAGTTCAACGAGGCCTGACCACTCCACGCTTAATTGCAAACTTTAAACAAATTTCAAATGTTGAAGGCCAGTCAGTTTGGCGAGTTAATGATAACTTAAGAAACAACATGGACTTTAAAAGAATCAACCTTATAGAGCCCCTTCCCCATCTTCCTAAATTTGATTTAGTTCTCTGTCGAAATGTTTTGATTTACCAAAGCATAAAAAATAAACGCCTTGCTCTAGAACGAATCATCGAATACATGCACCCAGGTGCGATTCTCTTTTTGGGTGCTGCTGAGAACATGATCGGCATCACTGACAAATATGAAACAATCCGCACTGAAAACGCAACATTCTTCCGTAAGCCACTTAATTAATTCATGTTATCAAGGTGTTAGAGGGTCTTCCGCCAGACCCCTTGACAGCTCATTTAGCAGACTTAACTTTAAAAGTGAGACAAGCGCGCTGCTCTTTAATCAAAGAAATGATTTCAGAGGAGAAGTATTATGAGATCTAACAGAAGTTCATTAGCTAGAACGATACCACTTGCTAGCGATCACTATAACAGTGCATTTAACTCACTCTTTGGCGAATTGTTTGAAGACTTTGCGAGACCGGCTCGTCAATCTTCACAAGACTTAAACACGCCTCTTGATGTTTTTGAGAGTGAGGAGGCCTACGAAGTTATTGCAGAGTTGCCTGGCATCGATAAAGACCTAGTCGAAATTTCCTGGCACGAAAATATTTTATCGATTAAAGGCCAAAAAGAATCAGAAGAAAGAGATGACTCTTGGAAGTCACAATACATAGAACGCCGCTTTGGTACCATCCAACGCCAAGTGAAACTCGCCAAAGACGTTGATTTTGCCAACTCTGAAGCAACATTCACTAACGGTGTCCTAAAAATCACCCTACCAAAATCTCCGGAATCCAAACCTAAGACCCTTAAAATCAAAGCGGATTAAGAAAAGGCGGGCTCTCCAACCCGCCTCTCTTCTCTAGCTAATCTTATATATATCCCGGTCAGTTATGATAAAATCAAGTGCCATATCCCACTGATCTCTTGGCAGTTCGTCCACCAAAAAATCTTCAAAGATAATCCCAACCTTTATCGACATCGGGTAAGTAAAGAGATAACGATCATAGTAGCCACCGCCATAACCAAGGCGATATCCCATTTGATCAATCGCAAGCGCAGGAATCAGGATAATAGTGTTTTCATCTGGACTGAGCGCAACCGCGTCCTTTCCTTTTTGAGGCTGCGGAATGCCGTACTGATTGAGATGTAATTCTTCTTCTTTTAGCCAAGGTAAAAAATCCATTTCTTCCAATTGAGGTTCGACGACGGGTAATGCGAGAGAGTACTGATCATAATGGGCTAAGAGAACGTCTTTGATGTTGGGTTCGCCTTTAAATGGGAAATAGCAAAAAACACTTTGGGATTTAAGCTCATTTAGGTGCTTTATGAGGTGAGAACTGAGACTTTTACTCTTTTCATGATGATCTTTGTCGGATAAAGAACGGCGCAATTCGAAAAATTTGCGCCGTAAGTCTTTTTTCTTAATTTTGTTGCTCATCTGATACCTGTTGCAATCAATTCTTGCCGGACATGCAATAGTCGATCTCTAAGGTACCAAAAAACTAACGTTTACTGAACTGATACGTTAATCGGCCCAGTGTATTCCCATCTACCAGATACTTCTGAGAACGCCCCCACTCGCATTTGATACTGGCCAGGCTGCACCCCCTGAATCTGAAGCTGTGTTCCAGAAGTTGCGAATCTGTGTTGTGGATTAGCCCAAGATCCGCTTGTATTTAGCTCTACTCTGTAGAAGGCAATGTTGGTATCACCCTGCCATGTGACCACACCACCAGTCCCTGCAATCGATCCACCTTCCTGCGGTTGAGCGACAACGATTCCTCTGCGAATGGGTGCCTCGATCACAAAACTACTAACCTCACTTGACCCAGAACTGTTTTCCACTTTCCAGTACCAAGTCCCAGGCGAGAGACTCTGATATCTAAAGCTATTTCCACTAACTCTGACCCGCGTCGCACCAGTCATATTTGGGTTTCTGGCTAGGTAAAAATAACCACCTGAACTTCCGCCCCAACTAAAAGTGGCTGCTTCAGAAGTTTCGTCATAATTTCTTCTTGCCCCATTAGGAGGGTTTTCGAG
>CAZBDM010000121.1:5381-10013 GCA_964490675.1 uncultured Oligoflexales bacterium | reverse complement strand
TGAGCAGGATTTGCGAGCTTGCGAGCAAATTCCGCGCAAGCGGTCAGTAACTAGCTACGGTATGGTTTTAATGTGAGTCAATACGCTCCCATTTAACTGTTGAGCTCTACCTTTTGAAAGGAAAACACGGCCCCGATAAGAGAGCTAAAAAGGGTAATCAGAAAAAAGCAAAGACCGAGAGTCACGGCCTCGCCCTCATTAATGGGGAAAAACTTCGTCGCATAAAAGAGCACCAGCTCTCTCGAACCAAGGCCGCCAATCGTCAAAGGCAAAACGGCGACAATGGAAGAAACGAGAAAGATCGCAAGAAAGTACCAAACGTACTCGTTGACATGGATCGCCTTCAAAATGAAGTAAGCACTGACAAGCTGCAGTAGCTGAACGATGACAGACTGCACTGAAGTCTTGGCGAATATGGAAAGGAAGCTTTTGGAGAAAACCTTCATAAAAACATAATAACAAGGCCACAAAGCTACGATCAGCAGGATGATAACGAGGTTTGCACCAGCAACCGTAGAAAGTAAATCAAAGTAAAAAAAGATCGCAAGACAAAGAAAGACAAGGGCAGCAAGACCACTGATACGATCAAAAAAGACCGCTGAAAAAAGTGCCTTTAAACCTATGCCAAATTGGCGATTGACCAAAATCACCTTGTAGCCATCTCCGCCGATTCCGCCGGGTAAAGAAAGGTTATAAAACATCCCAAGATAGTAGAGTTTGAGATTTTGGAGCGGCGCAAGATCTGCTTTTAGTTCCCTAAAAAACTCCAAGAGCCGCCAAGAACTGAGAATCTTTGACAGATTAAAAGCAAGGAACGCAGCAAGCAACCAGTGCACAGCACTGCTCTTAATGATGGTTAGAAACTCTCCAAAAGGCAGCTGCTTAAAGACCAAAGCTAGTGCTGCGATGGTCACAAGACCTTTGATCACCCCTTTATAGCGTTTAAAGATGTTGCGCGTACATTCCATTTACTGACTGCCATCCCAATAGACGAGCTGCAGAGGATTTTTGTAAAAAAGCGTGTAAAACTGGTAGACGCTCTCAACTTTTAGATCCTGTGCTTCCTCGAAGGACATAATGTAGAAGCCAGACTCATCAAAGCCGTGTTTTTTCTTACGGAGAATATCTTGTCTCTCGCGGCTTATATAGTAGGTCGAACCATCTTGCAGCCAGTTGCCGCGGTAAAGCCATAAAGGTTTTCCTTTGGTGATTTCAGCGACCTTTAAAGCCCCCTGACGATAGTGCTCTCGATCAAAGGCTCGTTGCGGAAGAAGTAAAGAAGAATACTCGAGGCGCATAATGATAATAAGCAAGGCCAAACCAAAGAGTATCCCGTGACGGTTTTTAAACATCAGATAAACAATTGCTACTGACACGACAAAGAAGAACAGAGGTCCTAACAAGACTCCTTCTGGTGCGTTACGTCCACTTTCGACAAGAGGAATAACGAGAGCCGCGAGAGCAAGAAGGCCGGAAAGACCAAGAAACAGATTTTGGTAAAACCTCGCGACCTTCGGTAATTGTTGCTGCGCCAAATAATAGGATTCGATGAGAACGCTGAGGAAAAGCGGAAGCATCATGAACAAATAGCGAGGCACCACCTCTGGTGAAGTCCAGTAGATGATAATATTTGCCAGCAGGCAGAGCATATTAAATTTAATAAAGCGGTTCTTAAAGAGATCTTTGCGGACTTTTTTAAAAAAAAGGAGGACGACTAACAAGCTCCAGGGGGTAAAATTCGCCAAGGTATCGATGGGAAATTTGATCAGGTGCAGAAGGGTTTTTTCGATACCAAAACGGACAATCGTGCGTTTAGACGATTCAGAAAAGATCACCGAACCTATCGTCCCAGGATCAACCCCAGTAGCATTAAAGTAAGCGAGATAATAGAGCGCCAGAAGACCGACAGCAGTGAGTCCCCGGACAAAATGCTGCCAATAAAACAATCGCTTAAATCTGTCAAAGAACAGAAAGTAAACGAACAACGTCAAGCCTTGAAAGGCAACCGCCGGTAGACCTTTGACAAGAAACCCAAGAGCCATCAATAGGTAGGAAGTCATAAAAAGAGAAAGATATTTTTTCTTTTCTCCGAAATAAAAGATCGCCATAAACATTGGGTAGATCAAAAGAGAAAACGGGAGATCGATCATCCCTAAAAAACTGTCATAAAACAGAAGCCGCGTTGAAGTCACGAAGGCGAGGGCGACGAGGGCGGCTTTTTCAAAGCCGAGAAAACGCCTATTAATCAAAAAGATGACTGCTGTGAGGAGAAGTAGGGCCAACACTGACGGCACCCGCAAAGCCCATTCCGAATAGCTACCGAAAATTTTATATGAGGCGATAATCAGCCAATTAAACAGAGGGGGCTTGTTATAGTAGAATTCTCCATAAATCGTTGGCGTAAGAAAATCGCCAGAGAAGATCATCTCTAGACTGACAATGGCTCGTCTTGGTTCGTCGGTATGAACGAAGACATGATGGCTGCCTAGATTAATGAATAAGGCAATCAAAAGAAGGGGAAGCGCTACATAAAAAACCTGTCGATTTGTAACCACAAACTGCCCCATTTATCAGCGTTAGAACTAAAGATATTAGCAAAAGAAGACAAATTTAGGAATCAATTGCTGCAGATAAGAGCTGCTGCGACTTGCTGAATTTTCGGTCAATTTTCCAAAATTATCCATAAAATTTAGATACTAGGCATATCTTCCGATAATAAATCCAGACAGGAAGTTAAATGAAGGATCGAAGCACACTCGACATAAAGTTGAAATTTGGGCTAGTTGCGACTTGCCTGGTGATTTCCTTTTGGCCAATTTCACTCAATGCTCAGTCTGCCAATCGCGCTATGTTCAGTATTTTCTCTCCCCAGATGGACGATCCATCTCTGCTCGATATGGTTTTCTTTCTTTCATACGGTGAAATCGAAACCCTCAAGAATCAGCGCAACGCTCTCCAAAAAGCAGCACGTCGACTGAACAATGTAAAATTTCGAAATAAAGGCTCAGCCCAAGTCACTGCGATTTCCGTAAAGAGTTACCGTCTCTTTCTAGTCAATCACCTGTTAAAAATGAAGCAATTTGAAAAGAAACAGAACAAATGGCTTGCTTCCGGCGGACAAGCTGGAAAACCACTCGTACAAGATGATCTTGGTGACAAGCACCTAGGACGTGCTATCATCTCGTTTTACTACTCGCTGAACGGCAGTCGTAAAACCAAACGACGCGCAGACCAGATTTACCTCGCAGCCGAAGCTTCAGCCTTCGAAGAAAAAGACCGTGCCCGTGAATTTGCTAATGTGGTCATAAAAAGGCATGCCAGCCACCCCTTTGCCAATAGAGCGAAGTTGCTTCTTGCCATGCTTGCCTTTGAAAGCGGTGATGTCAAACGCTCTTATGAAATGTTCAAAGACCTACAGTCTTCTGGACGTACGATCGAAAGAGCAACAGCCTATTATTTTGCCGCATGGTCTCTCATAAAAGCTGTTAAAGACGGACAAAGCACACTAGACAAAAGTAAAGCTTCGATTTTATCTTTTCTCAATCGTGCTTACCGAACAGCCGCACAAAGCCCCAGCGCTAATTCAAAACTATTGCTCAATGAGATAAAGAAAGACATGGGTTTTCTCGCCATCGAAACCGGCGACATTAAAACCGCCCGTAAACTGTTTGGTAAATCAAAAACAATATTCCCGATTGTTGCAGAAAAGCTGATGAGAAATCTGAAAGACCGTGGCAACCTTGCAGCTGCTGTTCCTCTCTATCAAGATCTGATCCGTCGATACCCCCTCTCGGAAAAGCTCCCTAAGTATTTTGAGGAGGTCATTGAGCTTCACACGCAAACGAAGCAATACGCAAAAATTTACCCCTATTTAACCGACATGATCAAAACCTTCACAAACCCAAAATCTAACTGGATGAATAGGTACAAATCAAAACCTAAAATTGCCAAACAAGTCCGTACAAGAACACAAGATTTAGTCGCAGAATGGGCCGCTAATTATCTAAGATTAGGTGCTTCCCAAAAATCCTACCTTTCCTACGGGCAAAAACTATCCTTAATCTATATATCGTCATTCAAAGACGCTCCAGTGGAAAAGAAAGGTCAGTTGGCTGGACTGATCGCCCAGGCAGCAAGCCCGACCTTGGCGGTTAACGCTTACATGAGGATTGCCCGGCTTGCACCAGCAAAGTCTGACACAAAGAAGGACGCTTATCTGGCGGCCGCCGACCTTCTGGAGAGAATCATTCAACAAAACAACGCACGCCCCAAGGAAAAACATCCCTTTGCTAAACCTTTTTCCATGCCAAAACCAGAGACGAGTCTAGTGAAGCTAAACCAAATGATCATCAAAGACTTCCCAAAGGGGGATTTAGCGGCGGCACGTAAATTTTCTACCGGATTAATCTTCTACGACTTCGGAAACTACGATCAATCAAGCAAATGGTTTAACGATGTT
Organism: uncultured Oligoflexales bacterium; assembly: GCA_964490675.1. Classification (GTDB taxonomy): domain Bacteria; phylum Bdellovibrionota_B; class Oligoflexia; order Oligoflexales; family JAWKNZ01; genus CAZBDM01. The sequence goes on along the minus strand of CAZBDM010000121.1, from coordinate 5,554 downwards.
GTTGACAATCATCGCAATTCAAAACTCGCTGCTGATGCCAGTTATAACCTTATGAGCTACTACTACCTCGCAAAGAAGTGGCCCCCTGCATACAAACTGGGAGCTAAATTGTTAAAGAATCCTATCAATTTACAAGATGATATCCTCAGCGATATCCGTATTATTACTAAGGA
>CAZBDM010000121.1:0-5371 GCA_964490675.1 uncultured Oligoflexales bacterium | reverse complement strand
CGTCACTATTACCAAACAAAATATTAAATCGAAAAAGTATGACGAAGCAGACGACATTGTAAAAATGCTGCTCAGTATCTTCAACGAAGGCCCTGAGCTTATGGAGGTTCTCGATGCACAGCTGCAACTGGAAACGGCACGAAACAACATCAGAAAACAGCTTAAAATAGCTGACCGCATCACTTCCTTAGATAAGCGTCATCCCGCTTACGGAACAGCATTGCTAAGACTTGCTGAAATTTACAGTTCGATTGGCGATTACAAAAATTCAAGTAAAAACGCTTTTCGATTTTCAAGGCTTTACCCGGAAGACCCTCGGGCATCTGATGCAATGTATATCGCTGCAAATGACAACCTGGCCGTCGGTAAAAAAGAAGCTTCTGCCTTCCTTTTTTACTCCTTAGCAGAACGCTATCCAAAGAGCAAATGGGCTGCTGAAGCAGCGATTAAGTCTGGCTATCTTTATAAAGAACAAGCGTCACCACAAAAATCTCTAGCAGCCTTTGATATGTTTTTGAAACTCCCCGGCAAAAAACAAGACGTCGATATAATCGCAGCGCAGTCAAATGTGCTGATTCTTCGTGAAAAAATTAAGACAGGTCTCGAGCCAGAAGCTGCCAAGCTTTGCCAACAAATAGGTGCTCTTTCGTTTCGTAAAAGAAAAGCGATGAAAGATGATCTAGCCATTCATCTTTTGACTATTGTCCGCGACAAAGTCGACCAAGAAGTTGAATTCAGCACTATTGAAAATGGAATCAAAAAAGCTATCGCTAGCAAGAAAAAACGTATTGCTGCAATAGAAAAGACAGTAACATTTATTAAGGCAACAAAGAACAAAGAATTCATCCTAGCAACAGATTTTGAACTGGGCCGCATGTGGCAAGAATGGGCGAAAGCCCTCGAGGAATACAGTCATTCAGAAAAGAAAAACAAGGCCTTGACCCGCGAAATCAGTCTAGCCAAAACGAAAGCTGATGTGCATCTCAATCGTTCGATGAGCTTTGTTGACAGTTCCGATGCATTCTATGCCTCTAACAAGGACCTATACGAGAAGCTTGCCGAGTATTATCCTGACAAATTTGACAATGAAGATATCAGCTACCTAGAGCCTTTGCACACGCAACATAGTTTGGAGGTAGACCTATGGAAGCAAGAATAGTTGCCACGCTCTTCGTCACTTTGAGCGTTATCACATCTTCATGTAAAATGTTTTCGGCGAAGCCTCCGCCTTATATGTTTGATGAAAGCTATGTTTACTTCTCAGGTGATGATAGAAGTCTTTTAAATCTTAAATCACACGCCTTGCTTAAGCAAAAATATGAGATCGAGTACGGAAAGATCGATCCTGATGACGGTGACAAGATTAAATTGATGAAACTCGCCTTTGCCCTTGGTAAGTATGACGATCTCGAGTCTTACGGCCGCAAAGCTCTCATTGATGGCAGAAACCGTGATGAGGTTTTTCTTCTTCTAGCTGCGACTGCCATTCGTCAAAACCGTATCAGTCTTGCCCATCGTCATCTCGAGCAGGTCCAAGACAAGCGCTTTATGAATAAGAAGTTGAATCTTGAAGCGATGGTTCATTATTACCAAAATGCTCCCAGCCTTGCGGTGGAAAACCTTATCAAAGCTTACGAAAGAGAGCCTAATAATTTTGCCACAGCAATGAATCTCGGCCTCATGTATTTGGACCTCCGCATGATGAAATCAGCCGAAGAACATTTCACAAGAATGACCAAAAAGTTTATTAACGGCTACGATGCCAAGCTTCACCTTGCTATCGTGCAGAAAACAATCGGTAAGAATCAGGAAGCCCGTAAACACCTTGAAGAGCTCGCTGAGATCTTCCCGGAAAATACTTTAATAAGGCGTCACTTAAACACCCTTCCTCAGCCAAAATAGGCCTTTTATACGACAACAACAGTATCTTCGAACACTACCGCCGAGACAGATTCCCGTCTAGTTTGTCTAAAAGACGGTTCAGTCACGTCACTATTTCCTTCTTCTGCCGCCAGAGTTACACCTCGCCTTAAGTTAATCCTAAGCAACTTTTTACATCGCAAAAAAAATTAAAGGAGGGGAAGATGAAAGTCGTTTACCTAATCGCAGCACTGGCTTCACTGGCATCATGTGGACCAAATAACGCTGAAAACACTTCTGAACTTGAGGCTTATAACGCAGGACGTAATGAACGTCATATTGTCATCGCCGCACCACTTGGTTCTTCAACCGATCAAAGGCTTTGGGTTTGCCGTGGTAACAATGTCGAAGAAGGTACCAACCCATACGGCTATAAAGTATCTATAGGTATTGGCAAAGGCAGATATCGCGATCTCGATAACCAAACCACTTACACTCGCGGTCGTCCTGGCTCAAACTTAACGCCTGTTGGGGAACTACGTATCTCTAGAAAAATACCTAGCACTTGTGGCCGAGGCATGGTCACCCGTTGTATGCAGCTTGATGGCGTTGAGCAAGGCATCAATGACAAAACTATCCGTCGTCAAATCTATATTCACGGTACACCAACAGGAAACTACCAGTACCTTGGGGATAGTGCTAGTCACGGTTGCGTGCGCATGAAACAAACTGATGTCAAAACTGTTTATAACAACGTTTCTGTAGGAACACGTGTTTATATCAACAGCAAATCAGTACCACGCGGTAACCCATGCGCATTTGATGGTGCTGAAGATGGCTACGCAGCCCGATAGGTTTAAAAGTAAACTCCGGGCATTTCTTGTCACGCCCGGGGTCAAAGCATTGCTAAGCAGCCTCTTTATCTATTCCTTGGCTATCTAGAATGATTTGAAGGAGAGCCTCACTTACAGACTCGGAAAGATGGCGAAAGACGCCACCGTGAAAGTCACTGTCATTTTTATTCCAAGTCACTTCTAATATCACTTCATTAAGCAAATATTGCTGAAGGCGCTGCTGGATGTGCTTTTTAGGCGACTCCAGGGTTATGGTTAGTACTGTGCCTTTCTGTAGTTTCTTTTTTATCGTGAAGCCAATCCCACCGCTCGAGATATCTTTGAGCGTCGCTTCGCCTGCATTAGTTGACATAACGATGTTTTCGGGATAAATGATTTCCCATCGTTTGTTGAATCGCATAAATTTACTCGATTCACTAAGGGTTTCTCTCACCAAAGTCCTCATTGACTCGTTGCCATAAAGCATATCAAACTCGATAATTTGAACCTCATTATTGTGACGGTCTTTAATCGTTTTTTTGCTAAAACAATCCATTTTGAGATTGGTATGAGTAAGAAGCTCTGCAGTTGCCTGAGAGAATCGGATCATATTCATGCCGCAGGTTCTCAAAATCTCTCTGGCCGTATTGACCGCTGGCCCCAACACTGAAATCGTAGGGTTTTTATCAGAACCCAAGTTCCCAAAAGTTGCCATAGAAGAGCTAATAGCTATTTTTGCAACGATAGCAGGGGTCTTTTCACCTTTACTCTTGATTAATTGATCGAGACAAGCTTGTTGAATCTCATACGCGCATTGTATGGCCTGATCGGCATGAGTGGGTAGAACGGCATCCTTGACAATGGTATCACCGAAGAAACACAAAAACCCTTGGTGATAGCCTCCCACAGAAGTACCTCCATGTTGCTGAGCGATACTTCGCATTGTTTGAAGACGTTTTTGAAGTTCAGAAATCAAGACCGCCGGTGGGTATTTTTTGGCAAGCTCTGCCACTCCGATAAAGTCAATATTCATGACTGTCACAAAGGCCTTCTTGCCATCTAGTATCATAGTATCTGGATCTTCTAAAACTCTTTTTCGCAAGACAGTCGGCAATGAACTAGCAATTGAAAACCGCCAGATTGTCTTACGATATTGATCGCCAAACTCTACGAATAAATACTGAAAGAATAAAGACCCACAGAGACTTTCTAAACTCAAAGAAAAGACCAAATGCATCTCATGTGAAAATTCAAAGACTACTAAAAAAATTGCAGCTGTAAATAACGCTAGTATGAATCTTTTCTTTGAAGTTCTTGGCAAAAAGCGTTGTCCGAGAAGCGATCCGATAACAGCAATGAGCGGCACGGTTAGTATTGCAATCGCATTGAGTCTCGCCTTATCTCCAGCAGACGCCCCAACCGCTTGAAAAATCTCGGTCCACTGAATTCCTGAAAGAAGGAGAAGAAGAAGACTCCAAAAGACGACGTTAAAGAAGAGAAACCATTTTCTGGTATCCATTCCTTTAAGATTTTTATCGTAAAAAGCCACCAATGAACGAATTCCTCCTCTCTCAGGAATCGGAAAAATAATCATTAATATTAATAATTTATTCGATTAGCAGTCGATCGAAAGATTGTATAGCTTTGGCGTTTTAGAAACTCTCACTTTATTACTCTAGTATTACAGCCGTCTTCCCTCACTCGAAACAAGTTTAAACTGACCCCGGAAATTGTGTCTTGAAATAAGACTTATCACTTCATGATACGGCTTTTTTGCTTCACATTGACCTCTCACTAAGGAGGTCTTATGTGCCCTAGATGCGATAAAAAATGCTTTAAAAAAATGGGATTCTTTATCAGAAAAAAAGACGGTCGTAGTATTCAGCGTTATCTCTGTCTTTTCTGTCAAAAAAGTTTTTCGGATCAAACCCGTCGGATCGACTACCGGATGCATAGGCGTCGGTTTGTCCAGCCTCTTTTCAGACTTTTGTGCAGCGGTGTTTCTCAAAGGCGGGCCGCTTTGATCTTCGCCTGTGACAAAGATACAGTGGCACGGTGGGTGATTCGTTATGGTCTTATGGCTGAGCAAGAACTTACTTCGCAACTTACAGCGACGCGCCTAAAATGTTTCATGTTTGATGAAATGGAGAGTTTTGAGCATACAAAATGTAAACCTCTGACAATGCCCATTGCTGTTGACCCGAAAACAAGGCATATTCTTGCTCTTGAAGTCGCTCCTATTGCAGCAAAAGGACCTTTGGCACGAACGGCTTATAAACGCTATGGACCGCGAACATGCGGTCGTAAAGAAGCACTTCAAAACTTTTTTGCTAAGCTTAAACCGCAAGTAGATGCGCACGCCAAGATTTACTCTGACCAAAGCAAACACTATCCCAAGCCTATCAAGGATTTTTTTCCAGATGCCATCCACACTGCTTATAAAGGCCGTCGAGGCTGTGTTGTTGGTCAAGGAGAGCTTAAAGAAGGAGGCTATGATCCCCTTTTTAAACTTAATCACACTTACGCAATGATAAGAGATAATCTTAAACGCCTGACACGCCGCACTTGGTGCACAACGAAAAAACCAAGCCGGCTTCGTTACATGCTTTTGACTTATGCGGTTTATCACAATCAGCTTGTGCGAGGGATCACCAGGCCGGTGATTCCTCTTTTCTAGG
>CAZBDM010000120.1:5853-10030 GCA_964490675.1 uncultured Oligoflexales bacterium | reverse complement strand
TCCATTCATGACTCACGCATGTTTACCGAAAACACTCTTTGAATAACAAATTCTGCGTCTTACAGGATTTTTAGAGCGGGAATCGATCATCTGTGACAATCAAAAACGTTGCCATTTATGAAAGCAGCACTTACCGAGAGACTTTTATCCTTGGTGAGCGCACCACTTGTGAAAAGATCTGGCAAAACATCGCCAGTCTTGGGTTTATGCAGCTCATCGACAAACAAGAATTAATGAAACCGCGTGAGTCAAACTACTTTGTCATCGCGATTTGCGACTTCAGCGATAAAGCTAATATGCAAATTGTAGCAAGGGCGTTATCTAAAATTGATGGCGTCAACGCCCATAAAATTATTTATTCAAAAAATCCTACCGAGCTTGACCAACAGCATCTTCTGTTTTCAGTTGAGCTTGACGTGAGGCATGTTTCCTACGGCATAGAAAAAGACAAAGACCTGCGGGACTATTTAAAAAGAGTCACGATAGACCAACCAACCCTAAATTTGCGCAAAATTGAAAATGAAATAAGCAAAGCTGAACGCTATCGAGACTACAAAAAACTTAAGAGCATCGCTGATCAACTCTCGGAAATGAAAGAAACCGAAGAGATCCTGCGATTAAGAGTGACTGTAGCCAACGCCAGAAAACGCCCCAAGAACGCCATCACATATCTTGGACGCCTTTTAAAAATTAACCCCCAAAACCTCTGGGCCGCTAACCTACTCGGTAGCCTGTACCTCAAGTCCGGTAAAATAGCTGAAGGCATCGAAGCGCTTGAAAGACTCAGTCAGTTCCACGATCTAAATAGCGAACGCTGTCTTAGTCTTGGCAACGCTTATCTAGACGCCGGCCAATTCCAAAAGGCGCAAAATAAGTTTGAACAGGGGCAAAGCCTTATTGGGGATGATTATAAAGATTCCAGGTTTCAAGAAGGTATGGCAAAAGTCTCACTTATGAAAGACCGAGATCTGTCTTCTGCATTATCACTGCTTGGAAAACCGGTTCTCTCTGAAAGTGTACTCGCTTTTTTAAATATGCGTGCCATCTTAGCAACCAAGAACAATCAGTTTGTTGATGGTCTAAGATATTACAATATGGCTCTTGATGGTTGTCACGAAGATAAGCTCACTAGATCGAGACTTCATTTTAACATCGGACTCGCTCATCTTAAGCTCGATGATCTAGAGTCTGCCATTAAGTCCTTTGAACATAGCATCGGGCTCGGTGGCGAAGAGTTTCAACGAGCGGTCCGTCCTCTTGAAATAGCCAAGAAAATGCTGAAAAAAGCTCAATCAGAAAATGGCTCTGAAAGTACTGAAACCGTCGATCATCCTTACGAAGTCTCTGATCTTGCCGAAGTACAGCTTAATAAAAAACTAGTGGGTTAAGCTTGATATATTAATAGCCGAAGATAAAACACCCTCCCGTGCTTTCAATTTGCGAGAGAATCATTGTTCTGCACAATGGTACAATTGAGACCACATCTGACAAAAAAAGAGAGATTGTTTTAAAGTTAGATTCAAAATCGATCTCAACATTTTTTAAATCAAGGCTGCATAGACTTATATAATTTAATATGAGCATCTGCCACTTCATCCCAGGTATACTGCAGTGCTTTTTGGCGAGCCGCATACCCCATCTGCTGCCTTGTCTGCTTATCAAATAACTTAGCGATTCCATCTGCAAGCTCTTTTGAGTCTTTCGGATCAGTGAGAAGAATGCCTTCTTTGTCAGGCTCAATGAGTTCTGAGGCACCAGCGTCTTTGCTCACAACAACCGGCAAGCCCGCTGCCATAGCCTCTGTGATAACAAGCCCAAAAGCTTCGTATTGCGTTGGTAAAACAAGAAGATCAGAAGCTCCGTATTGAAAGTTAAGATCGCTCCTCGAACCAATAAAGCTAACTTGCTCATTGACACCTAAGACTTCCGCTCTTTTGCGGAAATAGCTTGGGTCAGCTTTTCCTGCCACGAGTAGTTTTAAACGACTCTCTTTTAACAGAGTCATCGCCTCAAGTGTTGTCTCCAAACCTTTTCTTTTGAACTCATTACCGACAAAGATCATAACGATATCATCGTCATTAAATCCATACTGACTGCGTATCTCAGCTCTTTTTTTAACGCTGTTTTCTGGCGAGAACTCGACCGTATTGACACCACTATAGATGACTTCTATTTGGTCGTTTGGATAGCCGAAGTAATGTTGAACCTCTTGTTTGACAAGATCAGAAATAGCGATGACTTTTTTTACATGACTGGTTCTGTATTGAATCGTTTCGATAAGCATGGTGGCGTAATGTACAGGGTTGAGAACCTTTAAGAACCAAGCCTTCGAAAACGGTTTAACCTCTTTTATCGAACGTAAAAACCAAGCCTTATGAACGCTGTGAGCTGTAACAACATCTTGACGGAAGCGATTGGCTCCCTGAACGTGTAAGAGCTCTTGTTTGTTCTTTTTAAGAAACAAATGACTGAGTAAGCCAAAGCTTAAAGAAGAAAGGAAATAGGGCTTTTTTATAAAGGGGAGTTTTTTGATTGGCTGGGAAAAACCAACCGATGGATCAACTTCACCTGTAGCGATTTCCAGATTGCCAAAACCTTTTCTCACAAGTGCAGGTATCAATTCACATAGGTATCTTTCAACACCACCTTTTCTGTTAATAAACGGATAGACGTGAATGACTTTAAATGTGTGCACGATAAAAACTCTCCACACAATGAGATTGGTAAAATGAGACTAAATTACTGGAAATTCTATGGATAAGCGACATCTATATAGCTTAAAAGCTACTTTTAGACACTCAGCCTCCGACATCTTTGCCTCTAACGCATCGACTTTCATAATAATTTGAACAAGTAGCACTTTGCGACGATGTTCGGATTTTAAGTTCACTTCTGAAGCATGTTTAAATTTAATATTAAATTTTTTAAAGATTTGATCTTCAGTCGCAATGTGATAACAGGCTTTTCGTTATGGAAGAAAAAGACCTGATTAAAAAACAAATACGTCTACTGGCATGTATGTACCTTGGCTACGCAGGATTTATGGTGCTTAAAACAGCCGTGATCATTGCCGGCCCTGCAATTCTCGACGACCCAAGCGTTAGCTTAACAAAGACGCAATGGGGTGCACTCTTAGGCTACGGAACTCTTGGCGGTATCATTGGCAAGTTTGTTAGTGGATGGGCGGCTGATAAGTTTGGTGGCAAGGTTACTTTTACAGTCGGTCTTTTGGTGACGGCGATCGGCATCGGTCTTTTTGGCTCAAGCTCGCAGTATCTTGTTTTTAGCCTTATTTTCTTTAGCGTTTTATTGGCTAAGTCTGCCGGATGGCCTTCGATGGCGAAGCTTATTGGCAACTGGTACAAGCCGTCGCAGTACGGACGCGTTTGGGGGGTTTTGTCAACCTCAAGCCGCACCGGCACCATTCTCGCGACTTTAGGTGTCGGATCTCTCCTCTATTTTATGGGCTGGCGACAGATGCTTTGGGTATCGGCAGCTCTCGGGATCGGCCTTGTTGCAATTGCCTTCTTTTTTATTCGCGAAAACCCTCCCAAAAGAGGCAGCAACGAAGAGTCAGACGCAGTAGACCCAGACCAATACCGTGGACATCACTTTTACGGGACAACTTTAAAACAGGCCGTCCTGACTTTTTTAACCAGTAAAAGGGTTTGGCTTATTTGCGCTTCAATGATGGGCTTGACGATCTTATGGGACTTTTTAAACTTCGTTCCGCTTTACCTAAAAGATACTCTTGAAATGTCAAATGGTGACGCTGCCACAGCTACAACAGCCTTTCCGATAGGCTCCTTTATCTCCGTGCTGGTCGCCGGTCACTTTTTTGACAACCTTCCCAAGAAAAAAATCACAGCAATGATCGGTGTTCTACTTTCATTCGCTGTCACGTCTATTGTTGTGCTGATGTTTTTACCTGAACTCGGTCTGCCTAAAGATGGAAATGTTTACGTTGTCATGGCCTGTCTCGCTGTTTTTGGATTTACAGTAGCACCTGCTTATTATCTACCGATGAGCATTTTCTCCATCGAATATGGTGGACCGCACTCTGGTTTTCTGATCGCTTATCTCGATGCAGTTGGTTTTGCAGCATCGATGACCTTTAGCTTTATCGGTGGTGCAATCGCTGATCAAGCTGATGGCTGGAATCAGTTCCTTATCCTGC
>CAZBDM010000120.1:0-5843 GCA_964490675.1 uncultured Oligoflexales bacterium | reverse complement strand
ATCCTGCTTATTTCAATCGCTATCTTTTCGCTTGTCGTTACTGTCATGTTTTTATACGGCGAATCAAAAGTGATGACCCCTAGCATCGAAAAGAAGAAAGCCGCTTAATTTCTCGCGGTTTTTTGAGGCTAAGCATTCTTAAAGCTTAGGCGCTTTCTGGGGAGAAACTTGCATTTCGGCAATAATTCCTTTAAATTTTCATAGGTGAGTACCGGCATTTTGACAGGACTCTAGGTAATGACGAAGTCACTTAATAAATTAACCCCAAAGCAATCAAAGGCTCTTTCCTTTATTAAGCGCAGTATTTCTCAATCGGGCAACGCTCCCACTCTTAGAGAATTATGTTCATATATGGGGTACTCAGCAATTGGATCAGCCCAAGACATGGTCGCTGCTCTTAGGAAAAAAGGCTATCTCAGCACCCCAGAGAAACAATCAGCACGCTCTCTTACTCTTACAAAGGTCAGCAAGGAATTAAATTCTGCTGACCTTTTTGATGGCAACACTTATCTTGTCCCTTGTCTTGGAGAAGTCCCGGCTGGCAACCCGCTGGAAGCCATCGAAGATAAAGTTGCAACCCTACGCATCTCAGTATCGATGTTCAAAAGACCTCATCCAAAGCCAGATCAGCTTTTTTCCGTACAGGCAAAAGGCGATAGTATGCTTGATGCTGGTATTTTAAGCGGTGATTGGCTGGTCGTTAAGGCTCAGAAAGAAGCAAGTCCAGGTACGATTGTTGTTGCAAGAGTAGACGGTGACGCAACCGTTAAACGCCTCATGAAAGACCAAAAGGGCTGGTATCTTAAACCAGAAAACGAAGCTTTTTCACCGATTCGACCGGAACCGGGGCAAAGCTTTGAAATCGTCGGGTCCGTTGTCGCCCTGCAAAGACTTCTCAACTAAAAGCTAGCCAATCATCATTTTATACAGGTCAAAGTGACAAATTTGTATGGACCATCTCCTGGAAGCGTTAGACTTTGGCTAAAGCGCGGCCGTCCCATCTGTTTTTGGCCCTCATTCTCAAACTTTGCTGCTACCAATTGATCAAAAACATAACCTTCAGGAGTCGTAATACTGGACCTGGCATAGTAGGGTTCTTCGAAGTAAAAGGCGAACTTAAAGCCATTCTTCTCGCCCTCGTAGTACTTGTCGACATTTTGGCCCAAGCTTGGATCGCCCGTTTCCTCGAGTAGAACAGGGTCCTGACTGCCGTCCTCACGACTAAAAAGGCTACCTTGGCAGCTTAGGTCAGTGGTCGCCCATGCGCTGTTACAAAAACAAAAGAACACTAAGACAGAAAAACCGCGTTTCATCATACATCCTTTATTCGTCTGTTAATACCAGCTGCTTATAACCTTGGCCTTAAAGCCAGGTCAATGAATTTTCTGAAGCCTTATGTTTCGTTAGATATTCTGCAATCGGATTGAAGTGATCAGTGATCGTATTGCCATCAAAAGAGTATAACTGTAAGAGACGAGAGTGAACGAAGGTCTTCTTCACAGCTGTCTTACTTGCCATCAATGGAACGGTAAAACTGAGAGCCAACAAGAGGCACAGCAGAATGCCTAAAAAACGCACTGAACAACTTATCATTCCGCCTATTTTTTAGTCTGTGATCCATCCTACTGAATTGCCTATCTTTGCCTTCGAAATAAACATAAGCGGCGGCAAAAACTGCCTCCATAGATTGACAGATGCATATGGAAGTGGATACCATACATTTATACGGTAGAGAGAGGGAATGAAATGAAGCAAGCGTCCATTAAAGAACTAACCTCACAATTGTCTCCTTTTGGGCTGCAAAGTGCAAGCTTTCACTCGCGTGAAAAGCGTGTTGCATCTGGCATTGAGGCTCTGGATAAGCTTTTGGAGGGAGGACTCTCAGAAGGGAGCGTCAGTGAATGGGGCATGCCTTTTGGTCAACAAGGACGAGAGCTCATCATCCCCTGGCTGGCGACTATGACCGAAGAGAACTGGGCACTTTGGATTCTATCAAGACCAGGTCTTAGCATCTATCCGCCAGCTTGGGCGGCTCGCGGTGTCTCTTTACAGCACATGCGCTTTGCACACAGCAACAAACCAGTTGCTGAGCTCAAGCAGGCATTTATGGAGCCGTTTTTTAAATTCATCATTATCGATGCACCAATGCATTTTTCACCTGAAGATTGTGCGTTTGTAGCAAAGTGCGCACGAGCAAATGGTCAGATCGTTATCCTTTTAAGAAACTGGCTGCTTTCTTCGAAAAAAGGCAACGTTTGGGCAAAAACACGTCTTAACTGCTGCTTTGATGAGAAACAGCAATCCTTTGTCATCAAAGCCTTGCGTGGTGGTTTTGGACACAAGCAAATCACCTTAGCAAATATGAAAGAACAACACTTACACTAAGACTTCTTTTACCTACATTACGGTTTTTTAAGGACATGCTTATGCAAGCTTTTATCGCCTTGAGTGCGAACGACATATGCAATGAATCTCTTCAAACACTGACACCACGAGTGATGCAGTGGTCAGAGGACACTTGGATCTTTGATCTAAGTCCATGCTTTTCCTATTGGCAAGCGCAGGCGGAAAACTTAACGATCGATGTCGTGAGTCTGATAAGAAAGGTCCTTCAGCAAACCTTCGGCAGTGATTCAGACAACACAAGTATCGGTGAAGCGGCTTGTTATCAAGCAAGTCTCGCCTTTTCCCCTTGGCAAGCTGTATTTCTACTGAACTACATGAAAGACCGCCAAATCGGTGGTTTTGTCCATCGCTTTAGCGGCTTCGGTAACTCTCTTTACCACCAAGCTTCTTGGGAAGCTTGGTGGCAAGCCGCAGAAGAGATCGCCAAACACTTTGTCATAGCCGGTCGTAAGCGATTTAAGATCGATGTTTTTAAAAGCCAAAGAAGGCGCCTGCAAGATGCTGTCAAACGGCTGGGAGCTCAGCTCCCAAGCCAACTCAAACAAGCTGATCATCTCAGCTTGAAAAGACGCTTCGGAAGCACCATCAGTGAACTTTGGCAATGGACATGGCAAGAAGAAGGTAAAGACGACGCGTCGGTCTTTGCAAAAGATGTCACTTCACTGTTGGGGTTCCCTTGGCAAAACTGGCACAACTCTCTTCAACCAAAAGTAGAACGTCTGCTTGAAGCTCCACTGATCGAGTGGGAATATATCGAACCTTTTCTTAAAGAAGATTTTGATCGTCTCTGTCATCTCGATTCTTGGGACAGCCAAGAACGAGTGGTAAGCCTGGAGTGGCATGTTGTCTCCTCCGATATGACCAGCCACATCATTCCTATCCATTTTCGTCACCCCCACTGCCTCCACGATGAACGAAACTGCCATAGGACAGCTGCCCTCCAGGCTATGTATGCTTTTGAACAGACCGTCGCCAAAACAAAAGGCGACTATATTGATACAGATCTTTATTTTTCACCGATTATTTCTTGGACGCTAGAAGTCACCGAACGTATCGTCATTCCACCACGCATATTGGATCTATTTGGAGAAGGATCTAACGAATGCAACCAACTTAACCAATTGGAAAATCGTCTTGCGATTAAACTTGCTGCCTTCGATATGATGAATAGCTGGGATCCAGAGAATTCTTATCGTCCTTATCATTTCGATAAGAAACGCTTCGATCAATATGACAATATGAGTTTTCGTTCTCTCCGGGAAACCGCTAGAGAACGCCCCTTATTTATTTACGATCGTCCGGTTCACTTGACAGAACAGCAGGGTTCCACCTTAAGGATTTTTCTCGAACGTACTATGAGTCGTTGGTGGACTCATAGCAATCAAAGAAGCTGGCAGCGCGACTATTATAAACTGATGAACAAAGATCACCGTTGCTTCTGGGTTTATCGCAACGATAAAGGTGAATGGTTTTTACATGGCATCTTTGCTTGATAAATACGGTTGGTATGAGTGGATATGTCATAGCAACTTTAGTTTTCTTATGGGTGCGTCTCATCCAGGTGACTTGCTTTCCCGCGCAGCTTTTCTTGCTTACAAAGGACTGGCCATCACTGATTATGACGGGGTTTACGGACTAGCACGTAGCTACACGTCTTTAAGGAACTTACGTAAAGAAGGAAAAGGTGCAGATCTCAAGCTCCATTATGGTGCAGAGATCCATCTGCAAAAAGACCATGAAAGACCACTGCTTCTGCAAGACACGCTGTGTCTCATCGCCACCAATCAGCAAGGTTATCACAATCTTTGCCGCATCTTAAGTTACAGTCACAGGGAGGGAAAACATCATGCGAACGTACCGATCAAAGACTTACTCGCAAGCGATTGCCAAGGACTGGCCGTTTTACAACCCATGCGTGGGCGCATCCGTTGGCAGGATAAAGGTCAATTGGCAGCATATTATGCTAGTCTTAGAGATCACTTTCATCATCAGCTTTATTTTGTTGTAAGTAGGCACTTTAACCCCAGTGAAGATGCGTGGATACCCCAGACGATAGAACTTGCTCGTCGGCTAGATGTTCCTTGTCTTTTAAGCTTAGATGCTTACTTCCATGCACCTTCACAAAAAGTTGTTAGCGATCTTTTACACGCCATCCGTAACAATCTCACCCTTGATCAAGCTGTTGAACACATGTTTGTAAACGGAGAGCGTTGTCTGCAGTCTCTATGGAACATCGAGCGGCGTTTTCGTGATCTTCCAATTTATGAAAGCGCCCTTCAGCATTCTCGCCAACTCTCAGAGCGCTGTTCCTTTTCGTTTGATGAATTGCGTTATCAATATCCTAAAGAAATGATCCCCGAAGGCTACACGGCGATGACTTGGCTGGAGGAGCTTGCCTGGCGTCACGCCAAAGAACGTTATGGAGATCCAATACCAGGTAAGTTTGCCAGTATGATCGCTCACGAGCTCAAGCTTATCGAAGATCTTGGTTTCGCCGACTACTTTCTCACAGTATGGGATATTGTTAGATGGGCGCGTAGTCAGAATATTCTTTGTCAAGGGCGCGGTTCAGCGGCAAACTCGGCGGTCTGCTTTGTACTTGGTATCACCGCTGTCGACCCGGCTCTTTTTGACCTTCTCTTCGAACGCTTTATCAGTGCAGAGCGTGGTGACCCTCCTGATATCGATGTCGATTTTGAACACGAAAGAAGAGAGGAAGTCATCCAGTATATCTACCGTCGCTACGGAAGAGACCGTGCCGCGATGGTTGCAAATATTATTACCTTTCAAAGACGCGGCGCCATACGAGCAACAGGCAAAGCACTCGGTGTGCCCGATCAGCTTCTGACAAAAGCGTCAAAGCTCATGGAAAGCCGCGGCTACCGACGTGGCGATACCGAAGCTGTCGTTGGCAAGGTAAAAGAAGACTTATCTCTCGCCATCGACTGTCAGATACCCTGGCAGCTATGGGCTGATCTTGCAGAAACAATTTATGGCTTTCCACGTCATTTGGGACTCCACTCCGGAGGCTTTATGATCACAGATCGTCCGCTTGATCAACTGGTGGCTCAAGAACCCGCTACTATGGAAGGGCGTAGTGTTATCCAATGGTGTAAAGAAGATATCGAGGAACTCGGTTTTTTTAAGATCGATATTCTCGCTCTAGGTATGCTGACTGCTATTCGCAAGTCTTTTCAACTTATTTCGCAACATTACCAAAAAGACATCTCCTTAGATACAATCCCCCACGATGATAAAGCCACATACGCAATGATTCAAAAAGCTGATACTGTCGGCGTCTTTCAAATTGAATCACGCGCTCAGATGTCGATGCTTCCCAGACTCAAACCAAGGTGTTTCTACGATCTTGTCATTGAAGTCGCAATCATCAGACCAGGTCCTATACAAGGGGGATTGATCCACCCCTACTTAAGAAG
>CAZBDM010000119.1:0-10146 GCA_964490675.1 uncultured Oligoflexales bacterium | reverse complement strand
CCAACGAATTGCTAATGACTTATTCGGATCAAACGAATGAAGAGCTTATTCGTCGAAGCGCCACTGAAGATCCACGTATCAATGAGTTTGTCATACGCGAAGCGAGTGCTCATCCGCAGCGCGATACAGAGTGCACTGAGTAATGATTGAGTGACCTTTAACAACTTCTTGGGAGCGGCAAAGTTATGAACATCAAAGTCAACGGTAAGATGCATGTTTTTAAAGGTGATCCAAATCATAAACTGCTTTGGTATCTGCGCGATGATTTGAAGCTAACGGGAACGAAATATGCTTGTGGCAAAGGAGTATGCGGATCATGCACTGTTCACGTCAATGGTAAACCGGTACGCTCTTGTCAAATGAATGTCGAAGCGGCAAAGGGAGCGGAAGTTACGACCATTGAAGGTCTGTCGAAAAGTCAAAGTCATCCGCTTCAAAAAGCTTGGCTGAAAGAGCAAGTTGCGCAGTGCGGTTACTGCCAGCCTGGGCAAATTATGCAGGCGGCTGCTCTTCTTAACGAAAACAAAAATCCAAACCGCGATCAGATTGTTTCTCACATGAATCAAAACCTGTGCCGCTGTGGAACTTACGGGCGCATCATTAAAGCCATTCAAACAGCAGCTAAGGAGGTGTAGGCATGACACAAGTTGAAATGGATCGAAGAAAGTTTTTAGCGGCTTCAGGATGCACGGTTTTCGCTTTTTCTTGTCTCGATATTTTTGGGGAAGCTTTTGCTAAGGAGCAAGCTGAAAATGTCATGGCTTGGGTGGTCTTTGAGCCTAATGGCAAGGTTGTTATTTTTAATCCGGCCGCAGAAATGGGACAGGGGTCTGGCACGACGCTTCCCATGATCGTTGCAGAGGAGTTAGATCTGGATTGGCAACAAGTCGAGGTCCAAACCTCGCCTGTTGATAAGCATACTTATGGTTTCGACTTCTATCGTGGTTATACAATGCTGACGGCAGGGAGTTGGACGGTTCGCCGTTACTTTACGCGCCTGAGGCTTGTTGGCGCCAAATTACGTCGTCTTATGATGGAGGAAGCGGCGCGGCAGTGGAAGGTTCCCCTTAAGAATATCAAGACTGAAAAAGGTATGGTTGTCTATAAGAATAAGTCGGTGGCTTATCACAAGCTTGCCATGTCTTTAAAAAAGCCAGTTAAAGTCCCAGAGGTATCTGAAAAAGATTTAAAAGATCCAAAAGACTTCCGTATTCTGGGACGGTCTTTGGCACGCTACGACGGTCCAGCCAAAATCGATGGCCGGGCCCTTTATAGTATTGATGTTGTCGTACCTAATATGCTGTACGCGGTGATTGCTCGCTCGCCCCGTCATAACGATAAGCCTGTAAACTTCGATGAGAATGCCGTGCGCGCCAAGTATCCAAAAGTCAAAACGGTGAAACTTGACTACGGTGTTGGTTTTGTTGGTCCAAGTTTTGAAATGGTAGAGGCCGCTCGTCAGATGACTCAGATTAGTTGGGCAAATAAGGCTGAGTCAAAGGGATTTAATAGCGAAAAAGAGTTGAACTCTTATAAGAGCTACGTGCAAAAAGATCATCAAAAGCAAAGTATGGAAACGAAGGGTGATGTCGATGCTGCCAGTGCAAAGGCTAAAGGTCCGAAGCTGTCGCGCAGTTATTTTTCTGATTTTGCTTACCATAGTCAGATGGAGCCACTCAATGCTGTAGCTGATGTCGATATGACAAAAATAAAAGCGGAGATTTGGGTCGGCAGTCAAAATCCTGCTGGCGTTAAAACAGATGCAGCAAAACTCTTGGGGCTTTCTGAGTCAAATATTAAAGTTAATCAAATGCTTCTCGGGGGAGGTTTTGGGCGGCGGTCCATGTCAGACTTTGCGATTGAGGCTGTCGAGCTTTCAAGGGCTTTAAAAACACCCGTTAAGCTTGTATGGACACGCGAAGATGATATCGCATGGGGGGCTTTCCGTCCGATGAGTATGATGAAAATCGACGCTCACCTCGATGACAAAGGATCGCTTGTTAGCTGGCGACAATGTACAATGGGAGATGGCCCTCATCTACAAAGATCAGGGGTAACCATTCCAGACTACAATGTTCCTCATCAAGATATTTATCTGAGTACAAGACCACACGGTATGCGCCTTAAACATTGGCGATCGGTGGGACACAACGCTAATAAGTTTGCCATTGAGTGTATGATTGACGAATTAGCTGCCAGTTCTGGGCAAGATCCTTTGCAGTTTCGTTTGAAGCTAATGGAAAAGTCCCCAAGAGCTAAAAAGGTCGTGGAGGCCGTGGCAAAGATGTCTGACTTTAGCAACCGACGTAAATCGAAAAAGCGAGGCCGTGGTTTTGGTCTTGCTTATGTTGATCGCAGTCAATCATTTGGAGCAGCGGTTTGTGAGTTGTCGGTAGATCAAAGCAATGGACGCCTCAAGATTCATAATTTCTGGGTAGCGGTTGATGCAGGTCTTATCCTCAATCCTGACAATGCTAAAGCACAGATCGAAGGTGGTGTGGTCTTTGGTATTAGTAGTGCTGTCAAGGAACGCGTGACGGTGTCTGACGGTGTTGTCAAACAGTCAAACTTCCACGATTATGAAATCGCACGTATGTCAGATACGCCGGAGATCTTTGTCGAGTTTATCGATTCATTAGCGTCACCAACGGGGGTCGGTGAGTCCAGTACGCCACTCGTTGCTCCAGCTATTGCAAATGCGATAGCAGATGCGACTGGAAAGTGGGTGAGACACATGCCGATGAATCCAGAGAGGGTGATGGCCGCACTTGCTGAAAAAACCAGCTAGGTCGCTAGCAATTGGGGAATGAGGTCTTTACCGATGTGCCCTGACGGTACATCGGCAGAGAAACCTTGCGAATCTTACTATTTTCAAATTTTCCCATCGTTTTCAAATATTTGTGGTCGTTTGGGAGGTAAATAATGTGTTCGCAAAAGGGCGCCTAAGATCATGTAATCTTAACAAAAAGTTATGCTGGTGGTTTTAATTTAATGAATGATTTGCTGTATCCGAAGAGTCTATCAGGTTCGGAGGCTTAAACTATTTAGTGGCAAACATGATGAAAACAATAAAGCACCTCATAGTAAAAACAATCTTTCTTATGGCGATGGGATCTTTGCTTAACTGCTCGAATGATCAAGGGTCCTCTTCAGATGCCAGGAATGAAGAAGAATCCGAGCAAGCGAGTGTTGGACAATCACAATCATATATTGCTTCACAAGCGGAAGCGACTGCTGCACCATCTCAACAAAATGCTGATGATCGTGATGAATTGAGCGCCGATCGTCCTCAGGTGATTACCGGGGCTTATCTGGCTTGCGCTCCTCGTCAGGAAAATGCGCTTTCTTGTGGGTTTTTTAACGACCATGGTGAACAGGGTTTACCCAAAGAGATCGTCGATTTTGATTACGGATTCAAGGTCATTCTCGACACCGATGAAGAATTAGAGGAAAAAGGTTCTGCAAATATAGTTGACGGTCTTTTTGAAGTTGTGTTGGAAAACTTGGATTTTGAACGAATCAGTCTGATCAAAGTAAACATTAAACATAAAAGTGATCAGTCTGAAATTGAAATTGAGTACGAGTTTGAGTGGGATGATGAGAAAAAGAAAGAAAAAATAGAAGCAAAAACTAAAGTTTTTTCGGGAGAAACTGGAGCTACTGATGCGACCAGAAATGAAAAAACAAACCCAAGCAAGACAAAAGAGAAAAATCAGGTTTGAACAAGGTTCGTCGCAATCCCGGTTCTTCTTGAGTCGGGAATTAAAGTTGTCAGAACGGTACCAATGAGCCGTGTTACTGCCCCCGAGTATAAGTAGCGACATCACTGCAGAGATGGGCTGATCGAGTGTTAGCCGCCGAAAACATGTTTAAGTTGCTGCAAACGACTGGACTTTCCTTTGGCAGGTGTATCGATGGCACCTGGCCCGTAAAAGTTGTGACCAGAGTGCTTTCTCTTCTTAGAGGAAACGCACCCTGATGTAGAAGCAATAAAAAGAACAAGCGCTAAAATGACTTTCATCTCAACTCCTCGACTAAAAGATACATCTCTTTCTTTTGTCGGGATTCAGATCTCTCTGATAAAATCATTCAGTCCGGCAAACTTTGCCGACATCCTTTCGTCGCAGTGAAGGGGAACAAAGACCCACTAAAAATCAAACAATGGAATAGGGTTTATCGCCCCCTTCTTTTGCCACTGCCACCTTGTGATCCTTTGCTTGTCGTATCTAAGCTTAAAATGTTCTCAACGATCTCTTGATCCATAAGTTGTGCTTCGTAATCAATGCCACGAGCTGCGATTTTCCCGACAAAAGCGTTTAAATGGTTGTAAGAGCCTTCCATGAGGTTTGTGTAGACCTTCTTTACATCTTCAGAAGTAGCCATCTCAATATGATGCTTGAGATCGATAATGTCGTATTCTTCAATGTATGCTCCGACATAAAGAGCCTCCAAATCGTTACTAAAACCTCTTTCAACAAGATCGTTGTAAAGACCCTGAATCATATCGTTTTCAAATTCACCGATTCCGGTATCTGCAGCTGGATCATCGATGCTGTACTTCTCAAGTAGGTGCCTGACGGCGTCAGTGTGTTTTTGTTCGGAGGATGCGATGTTGTTAAAAACGTTATCTTGCCACTTTCCGTATAAAGTTAAATAAACATCTCGAGCGAGTTTTTCTTCTTCTCTAATAAATTGTAAAGAGTCAGCGGATACTTCACCAGAAGTCAAAAGTGTCTCTAAGTCTTTTGTTTCTTGACTACGCTTACCTAGGGTTTGGAGTGTCGTTGCACTTCCGCAACCAACTGCTAGTAAATTTAACATTGATAAGGATAAAAATTTTCTTCTTTGCATGGCTTCTACCTTTGTTGATGTTTAACCAAATATCAATTTTTTTATCGGAAAGACAAACGCAAAAATTGAGAAAAAATTATCCTCGAAAAAATCTTCAAAATTTCAGAAATCGAAAAAATCGAGTAAAATCAGAGGATAAAGGCTTTGAAAAAAGCATAAATACTGAGGAAGGCAGAGGCTAAATAATTAAAAGATTACAAATGCATATATATTTTTGGTTTCTATTTTGGTCGCAATTTTAAGGATGGAAGTGTTTTTTGATAAAATTAAATTTAATACTTTAGAATTTTGCCGAATCAGCCGAAGAGAGGTCGGTAACCAGAAACGGAACACTACGATGAACAAGACAAAACTGAGAAAGATTGCGAGTGAAACTCTAGTGTCAGAATACACTGATTACAAGAGTTATCTAACAGCGCTTTATTTGGAAGCGAAACACAACGACGATAGTTATTCTTACGCACGCTTTTCAAACGATCTTGGTCTTGGCTCGAGTAATGCTCACTGTATTGTTAAAGGCCGTCGTAAATTAACCTTAAAAGCCGGCCAAAAAATTGCCGAACATCTCAAACTGACTTCCATTCAAAAAAAGTATCTTCTCGCTCTGATTAAAGAAGAAAATGCGAAGACAGATAAAGAAAAAGAAGATGCTTTTGAAGAACGATTGCAAATAAAAAAAGAAATATTGCCAAATGACATGAGTCGCCAGAAGTTGTCTTTTTTCGAGAAATGGTATCATGCGGCTATCCTCGAGCTTCTCAGGCTCGATGGTGCCAAAGATGATCCCGAATGGATCTCCTTGCAACTCAAACCTGAGGTGAAACAAGAACTAGTCAGCGAAAGTTTAGATTTACTTGAAAAACTAGGATACATCGAGTTCTCTGAAGAAAAACAGAGACGTTATCCCAGTAAAGTAACAATTTCTTCCGGCAACGACGTGAAAGATATCGCACTAAAAGCTTTTCATCGACAAATGTTAAAATTATCTAATCATGCGATTGATGGGTTTCGTCAATCTGAACGTGATATTTCTGCTCTTTCGATTACTGCCACTCCCGAGGTTTATCAAAAGATGAAAGAAGAAATCATTGCCATGCGTAAACGAATCCTTGAGCTTTCAGAACAAGCAAAAGATGAGGGTGCGGTTTATCAACTTAACTTTCAGCTTTTCCCTTTGACAGCCTCACCGAAGGAGGAAGATCATGGTTAATCTCAAATCATTCTTCGGGTTTGTTTTTATCATTTTCGTAGTTGTTGCTTGTGGGGTGGAAGCAGGAAATCCACCGGGTTCAGAAGAAGACGATGAGACAAGCGTTGCTGCCAGTCAGACTTCAATCGAGTTGATTGCGACACAGCTTGATGAATCGATTTCATCTTTTTCAGAGGTCTTTACGCTCTTTGTCGGTGTGCAAAGTGATGCGCTGACCAACCTATCAGAGATTAACTTAGATGAAAGTGCAAGTTTTAAATTACAAGACGACAGCGAGTTTGACTGCACTGTTAATTCCGATCAATCTATCGCTGTTGTCTACAGTCCAAATCTTTCTGATACCTATGAAATCATCAGGCGTAGTGGCGTAAACACAGCTGAGTCGACCCTGAAAGGAAAGATCTCTTCAAAATGGTATGGTCACAATGGCAATGTTAGTTGCGATACTAATCAACAAAAAGCACAAGTCGATTGGTCGGACGTTGAAACCTTTAAGCTCGAAATCGAATCAAACCTTGAACATAGCCGAGTGGTGACTGGGGCTGAGTCAGGCGAGTTGAAACGACAGCTTTCCTACCGAACATCGAGAAACAAATCGATCAGCTGGCAAAAGAAATCACTTGAACAGGGCCAATTCTCGGTTACTCAAACGATTGAAATGAAGAGCCAACACAGTCGGACAAGTCAGTTCTATGGTGGTGGAAGTGGCGGCGGCAGCGGTCAAGGGAGTGGCAGCGGTCAAGGAAGCGGCGGAACTGGTGGAGAAAGTGGATCCGGCAGTGGGAGCGAGCAACAGCAGCAACAACAACAACAGAAAAAGGGGCAAAGTGGCATTGGAGGAGCTGGGCTCAGCTTAACAGAGAGCATCTACTCAATCGAAAGTGAGATCAAGACAGAGTCGCCGATCACTGTCGTGACCAACTATGATGAAGAAGGCAATTGGATAAGCCACAACATGCTATCGGGAACGATTGACTCGATACAGGCAGATCGTTCTAAGGTGATTGGTGTTTATCAAAACCTTATTTTTAAACCTGATGAGGGCTGCCAACCGACATCTGGAACAATCGAGGGTCAGATCTATCTTGATTACGAAGATCAAGAGCCTCTCAAAACGTTCAAAGTAGACTTTAGTAGTGATGTTCCCAGTGTTACCTTTGATAACGGTGAAAGCGGAACACTCGAGCCTGATGTCTGTTACTTTGAAATCCGGAAAGAGAGCTAGTCGAGTTTCATTCTTCTTGCGAACACTAGATAGCCCGTGTGACCGATCATCGTGTCGTAAGGGCGAATGCGGTCGGGTACGGTCTTGTAGTAACGCACCAAGGTCTCTTCAACGCTAATATCGGCGTACTGACGCTCCTGAAGGCCGATCAGAAGCTCACGGATTTGATTGGTCGTAGGCAAGAGGGATCCAAAAAAGCCCCCTTGTCGCAAGGTCGCTGCAACACCATCAAGGTAAAGCCAAGGTTCTTTAACATCGAGAAACAGCGCATCAATGTCCCTTTCATCGAAGCCCTCAATAATGTCACGGTTCTTAAAGCTTACTTGTTCAGTGAGGCCGGCACGTTCGATGTTAAAGCGGGCGATTTCGGTCATTTCTGGACGAGCGTCGTAGGAATAAACGTGTCCACCAGGACAGGTATATCTGGCGAGGGCGAGAGTTAAGCCTCCACTGCCCGTGCCAGCTTCAAGCACCCTTTGTCCTGGATAAATATTAAGTTTAAGGAGGATGCGGCCTATATCTTCCGGATAAATGATTTGTGAGTTTCTTTTGATGCCTTTGATAAGATCTTCGAATGTCGGCTCTATAACGACATACTCAGCCCCCTCTGAAGTCGTCACCTTGCGGCCGAGTGGCTGGCCGATGATATCATCATGGTTGAGCATTCCCTTTTGGGTGCTTTGGCGTTGACCTATTGATAGTTTGGTCAAAAAACGCTTGCCGCTGTCGTTGATCAGCATGACGCGTTCGCCGTGCTTCGCAAGTTTTTCAGTCATAAGCTTGCATCACTCGGGTACAATCGCATCTTCGCGGTTGGGGCCGTTACCAATCATTGAAACCGGCACTTCGCAAAACTCCTCAACACGCTTGATGAAGGCGCGGGCGTTTTCAGGAAGTTCGCTCCACTTGCGCATGCCAGTGATGTCTTCTTCCCACCCGGGACAGCTTTCGTAAACCGGTTGGCATTCAGCAAGGATACGCGCATCACTTGGAAAGTCTTCAATCATGCCAAGACTTGGATGCTTATAGGCAGTGGCGAGTTTCAGTTCTTTAAAACCGTTAAGAACATCAAGCTTGTTGATAAACAAATCAGTGAAGCCGTTGACTCCGGCAGCGTAACGCATAGCAACACCGTCGAACCATCCGCAGCGCCTTGGACGGCCTGTGGTGGCACCGAATTCGGCGCCTTTCTTGGCGATTTCTGCTCCAACATCGTCATGTAGTTCGGTCGGGAATGGGCCTTCTCCGACGCGGGTGACGTAGGCTTTTGCGATACCGTAAACCTTCGTCACGGCATGCGGTGCGATACCCAGGCTAGAGATTGCTCCGCCTGAAATAGTCGAGCTTGATGTGACAAACGGATAAGTACCGTGGTTGACATCGAGAAGCGTTCCTTGGGCTCCCTCGAGAAGGAGGTGTTGACCTTGCTTGATCGCTTTTCTCATGCGGGTTTCTGCGTCACAAACGTAGTCCTTCAGAATTTTAGCTGATTCTTCAAAAATCTGCCAAGTTTCGCGTTCCTCTTGATAATGGCTTTTAAATTCTTCGGACAGGCTGATCATGCGGTCAATCCAAGCCTTACGCAGTCCTTCGTCGACATATTCTGACAGGCGTAGGCCGTTACGACTTGTTTTGTCGCTATAAGTGGGGCCGATGCCTCTTTTGGTTGTTCCGATGGGCCGGTCTGAGCTGGCTTCGCTGGCTGCATCGCAGGCGACGTGCCAAGGTGTGATCAGGTGTGCCTTCTCAGATAGCCATAAACGTTCTGGGTTGACTTCAGCGAAACCGCGTACTTCTTCGATTTCTTTGACGAGCTCTGAGGGGTTGACGACAACGCCTGCCCCGAGGGCTGAGATCTGTTGATTCCTGAAAATGCCGCTAGGTATCTGATGTAAAACGATTTTTTGGCCTTTTACGTAAAGAGTGTGGCCGGCATTATTGCCACCTTGAAAGCGGGCAACGATATCTGCCTCGCTGGCTAACACGTCTATCCACTTGCCTTTGCCTTCATCGCCCCATTGGGCACCGACTAAAATCGTAACTTTTGTCATATGATTGTTGTTCCTTGAGATAGGCCTTTAAAACCGTTCTGGAATGATATAAAACACTGTCTCCTCCTTGTCCACTGGAACTGGATACCTCCTGGAACGATGACATCTGACAATCACTAAAAAAAAGGAGCTTTTACAGGTGCAAAACCCATCTCACTCCGGTCTTTGGTCGATCAGCCCGCTTGACGGTCGCTATCAAAATAAACTTACCGCCCTGAACGCCCTAGTCAGTGAAGCAGGACTGATTTCTTACCGGGTGAAGGTCGAGGCGAGCTGGATGCTCCACCTCAACGAGGTCGATGCTGTCAGAGCGGATATGTCACTGAATGCCGCCAGTCGAGCAAAACTTGAAGCTCTCACAAAAGATGTGCCGGCGGAGTTATGTGAAAAGATAAAGGATATCGAAAAGACAACAAATCATGACGTTAAAGCAGTGGAGTATGCGATCAGAGAGCATCTTATCGAAGCCGGTGCTGAAGCGAAAACCCTCGCTTTTATACACTTCGCTTGCACTTCTGAAGATATCAATAATCTGTCTTACAGCTGGATGCTAAAGGACATGCGTGACGAGGTACTTGTTCCTTCTATGCTTAAAGTCGTTCAAGACCTTAAGGCAAAAGCGGCTGCCTACAAATTGACTCCGATGCTTTCGCGCACGCATGGTCAAACAGCTTCGCCCACCACCCTAGGCAAGGAACTCGCCGTCTTTGGATATCGGTTTTTAAAAGCAACGAAACAGTTTAACGAGGTCAAGCTAGACGGCAAAATGAGTGGTGCGGTCGGAAATTATAACGCCCACCTTGTGGCTT
>CAZBDM010000118.1:0-10176 GCA_964490675.1 uncultured Oligoflexales bacterium | reverse complement strand
GGATTTCACGACGACGAAGCAACACATCAACCGTCTAGAAATTCGGATCCGGGATAAATAATGCAAGCTGCTGAGATATGGTAAAAGATTAAAGTCGAAATGCAGCAAGATCGTCATTTTTAGTGATGAATTGTTGATCGAGATCACTAAAAAGCATCAAAGTCGAGTTCCCAATATTTTGCTGACGGTCAGTTCTTGGGCTTGTCGAGCAGGGAGATGATGATCAACAGATTAGAAGGCGGGGTTCGGTATGGGGGTTTAGACAGAGGCGAAAAACATCCTTAAAAATCCTGCAGACGTTTCTCTTTGTTGACGGTCTCGTCAATCTACCTCTGAGACACAGCCCTTGTAAGCAGTCTGTGCTTTGACTGGCCAAAATTGGTAGCAGTGGTTAAAAGGAGATCATGCCCTTTTCAAAAATAATCACTTGTTATTTCAGACGATTAGAACACACTTTCGCGTTTTCTATCAGCAATCTCCTCAATCCTCCCCCGCACATACCGATAACCACAAAATAAGAGCGGTTTCCTGATTGAAATGAGGTGGTTACATGTTGACGTTGAAATATCCGCTGCTCCTAACAGTTGCTCTTTCAAGCTTTATAGCCAACTGGTCTTGTAGCAGTCCAGAATCTATTTTCGATTCACCGGGACATGATGAATCGAGTGAAATCTTGTCAGTAGCTATATCAAATCGCGACGTCCCTTCCACGACTCCTGCGCAAATCATTGGTCGTTATCGGGGTGTCGAAGATCGTAACGTTAGCTTTTTCGTTGTTGACGCTGAAACAGGTGAGCCGGTCGCGAGTATGAGCGCAGACCAACCGCGGACACTGGCATCGGTAACGAAGATAGCAACAGGTGTCTTGGCTCTTACAAAACTAGGTTCCAAACCTGCAGTCATTGTTGACGTAGAAGACATGTTGCGAACAAGCGATAATTTGCAAGCTTCCAGGCTTCTTCGTCAAGCAGTGTCGGAAGCGACTGGTATGAGGCTTGAACTAGGTTCGGAAGGTGGAAGCTGCACGTCTTCACCAGAACGCTTTGTCAAAGATAAGGAGTATGCTGAAGAAGCCCTTGAGCTATTAGCAAAAGCGTTCCCTATCGGTCTTGGTTCTGCCGGTGAGTCTTGGGTCGATGGGGCTGGATGTAAGCACGGCAATCAGATGAGTTCGAGACATGTTGTGCAGCTATTGCTGAATGCTGATCGAGAAAACCTTGCCTATAAATCCTTTGAACATTTTTTAGCTGTCAGCGGAGAGCTTGGAACATTGAAAAGTCGTATGAAGGATATAGCAGGGGTTGTGCACGCCAAAACTGGTACTCTCAGCGTGGCAATCACTTTAGCAGGGTATTTTCACCGAAATGTCCCAGGTGAAAGTAAACCGAAAAGATATATTTTTGCAGTGCTCATTAACAATCACAACGGTAAACAGCAAGCAAGAGACGTGATAGATGAAATCGTAACGAACTGGGTTTTGAACGGATTTTCATAAAAGCGTGAGAGTTATTATTGCGCCAACAACGACTTTCTAGAGGCTGAGCGCAATAAAGCCGCCTAAAAGGTCAATTTTTCAGTTCTATTGAGCCTCGTTTAGTCATCTAGGTTAAAGTTTTCTCCAACAAAAGCATGTTTTGAGTGAGGTGTCTGATCCCAAGAGCTTTTTGTGTCTTCTATAGCCAGCCAAAACTCTTCAGGACAATAGCGGACCATAGGCTTATCGACGCTTTTGTAGCTACTGCGCTCGAAGTGAGCATTTCCAATACACTCATAATAGTTATTTCCGATTGCAAATAGGATTGTAAAAGGCGCAAAGCCAGTTAAAGGTTTTTCTGAAAATGAACTAGTAAAATATCTTGCAGGCGAATCTATCGGAATTTCCAAAGCTCAGATGTGATCGTTCAGCTGTTCCCTTAGGACAGCGAAATCCTTCTTCAGCCCACTATCAGCGCAAAATTATAGAAATGGCTGCAACAATCGAAAGATCGCAGATTGAGGTTGGATGGTTCCACTAAGCGGAGTGATTTTGGTTCATTTTGACGAACAGAATAGGTATCCTTAAGACTCTACAACTAAAAGGAGTCGACTGTGAAGATATTTGCCTTGTGCGGAAGTTTACGTAAAAACTCACTCAACCGCGCCGCCTTAAAAGCTCTTGAAGAATTACTTGACGCCGGTGATTCCCTCACAATCGGTGATATTGCTGAGCTCCCGCTTTACAACTCTGACATTCAAGAATCCGATGGTTTTCCGACTGCTTTAGAGACTCTGGTCAAAGGTATAGAAGATGCTGATGTTTTTGTTATTGCTAGCCCTGAATACAACTACTCTATCCCCGGTGGACTCAAAAACGCTATCGACTGGTTGTCACGCGCTCCGAGCAAGCCCCTCGCAGGCAAAGTCGCAGGTATCATCGGTGTCAGCCCGGGTCAAATTGGTACGGCTCGCTTTCAG
The DNA here is from genome assembly GCA_964490675.1 of uncultured Oligoflexales bacterium. Taxonomy (GTDB): domain Bacteria; phylum Bdellovibrionota_B; class Oligoflexia; order Oligoflexales; family JAWKNZ01; genus CAZBDM01. Next base: position 7,722 of record CAZBDM010000118.1, on the reverse strand, counting down.
TATCACATGCGGCAAGTCGGTGTGTTTCTCGATTTGAGGTTTATTAACAAGCCTGAAGTGATGATTGGTCAAGGCAATAGCAAATTCAAAGACGGTATTCTTACTGACGAACCCACCAAAGACCACTTGAAGAAGTTCCTGCTAGCACTGAAGGAAGCCTCATGACTCAAATAAGAAATATGATTCAATCCCCTTCAAAAGATCTCGGTGATGGCTTTGTCGTGCGTCGGGGCCTGCCCCACCTCAGCCAAAAGACGGTGGGACCCTTTGTATTTTGGGATCACTTTGGCCCCGTCGAACTAAAGAGCGGCCACGAACTAAAGGTGCGCGCCCATCCACACATTGGCCTAGCGACACTCAGTTACCTATTTTCTGGAGAAATCATGCACCGCGATAGCCTTGGGTATGAGCAAGCTATTACCCCTGGGGCAGTCAATTGGATGACAGCCGGCGCTGGTATTGTTCATTCAGAAAGAACCAGGCCAGCAGAACATGTCATTGGTCAGCAGCTCGAAGGCATTCAGCTTTGGATCGGTCTCCCCAAAGAAGAAGAGACGAGACAACCTAGCTTTCAACATTATCCAGACGAATCGATCCCCGAGGTAGACATAGAGGGACAATGCCTCAAACTGATCGCAGGCCGTTACGCAGGCAAGACATCTCCGGTGGCAGTTTATTCACCGCTTTTTTATATGGATACAATCTTGCCTGCCGGTAGAGAGCTTAAACTTCCCGTTGAAAGGGGTCATGAAGGCGCCCTTTATATCGCAAAAGGCAGCGGGCAAGTGGAAGACCAGGCCATTGATGCTCACCAACTCGTGACCTTCAAGAAAGACGCTCCCCTGGTCATTAAAAGTACTTCAGATCAGACCAGGGTCTTATTTTTCGGAGGAGAGCCCTTTCCTGAACCACGCACAATCTGGTGGAACTTTGTTTCTTCCGACAAAGAACTCATCGAAAAGGCCATAAAACGCTGGACGGCCGGGGAGTTTCCGCGAGTCATCAACGAAGATGAATGGATCCCCCTTCCAGACCATTAATCAGCAAAAGCATGTTCAAACACAATCCCTGATAAACGCGATGATATGTCGTCGCCTTTATCGGAAACCCTCACCCCCACAAAACCAAATCATATCAGCACTCTAAAGAAGAGAGGCGACCATGTAACCAAAATTGCCCGCCTAGCGAATGTCTCTGTAGCAGTGTAGAACAAACAGCAAACACAAGAGTACATGATGAAACAAAACCTTAAACACATTTCACTTTGCCTGTTAACAGCCGCAAGTCTACTCTCTTCTCAGTCTGTCTTTGCTAAAGCTCAATCGAATAAGCCGATCTTTAAAAGCGGTGACAAACAAGTTCACCTGATTGAGCTTTATAGTTCCGAGGGTTGTAGCAGCTGTCCTCCGGCCGACCGTTGGCTGACGAGCCTAAAAGGGCACTCCCATCTTTGGAAGAAATTTGTCCCTGTTAAATTCCATGTTGATTATTGGAACCGTTTGGGATGGATAGACCGCTTCTCAAAATCACAGTACACTAAACGCCAAAGAGACCTTGCTGATGTGTGGGGCTCCTCCTCGGTTTACACACCAGCTTTTGTGCTTAATGGCACCGAATGGCGCAACAGAAGACTTTCACAAATAGCAAAAACCCAAAATAGCGTCGGCAATCTAACCGTGTGGAAGACAAAAAAAGATAGCTTCACCGTTGAATTTTCACCAGCTTCTAAGACAAGCAAGTCTTACCGTATCTACGGTGCTCTTTTAGCCAATGGTATTGTCAATAAAATCAAAAGCGGTGAAAATGCTGGCGAGACTCTCGTTCATGACTTCACGGTCATCAAGCTTGAAGACAAGAAAATGAGCGCGACTGGAAAAGCCTTTCGATCGAGCTTTCAATTTAAAAAGCCAACTGATGTCAAAGCCGAGTCCTTTAGTCTCGTCTTTTGGGTAAGCATCGATGGAAAGCTTCAGCCTGTGCAAGCAACCGGAGGCCATTTTAGTTAAAAAAAAGGGAGTCCGAAGCCTCCCCAATAACTATCGTTTCAATACGCTTAACGTTTTCATCAGTATTCTGAGCAACTGCTATCTGCGCAGCGGCGCAGCTTGAGGTTAAACAGCATATCTCCCATCGTCGCTCTTTCAAATTTAGTCGCTTGAGCGCCCCCACCTCCGCCTGTTGTTTGGGTACCAGCAGCTGCCCCAGCACCGACGCTACTTTGACTTTCTGTCCAGGTCGCCGCATTAGCTTGACATTCCGCTTTGGTTTTATATGAGTCATCGCTACAAGTACCCGTTTCTTTTGTTTCGCAGTCCATTTTTTCGGAGGTTTTATAGATCGCTTTGAACTCGTCATCGTTTTTCTTTTGAGAGTTAAGAACAATCGTTCTTGTCGCATCACAGGTCTCTTCTTTGTTTTCTGTCGTGCTCCACTGAGTCCAGCGGTCTTGTACCGTTTCAGAGAGTTCAAAGGCTCCCGAGGTCCGAAGTTTAACATCCATCGATCCGAGTCGCCCTGGAATTAGACCGATAAATTCACCGTCTTTATAGCACTTACCCCCTTCACCAGAACCATTACAACGTAGAGAGCTCATACAGTTGCCGTTATAGTCGCAGAACATATTGAGGGAAGCATCAGCCATACAACTGTTTTCGATACCAGCAAGAATTTTGGTCTGGGCTGCCGTTGATGGCGCAGAGCATGCCAGAGCCTTAGCTGGCATCCATTCATAGCGCATCGCCACTTGTTTCATGAGAGCTTTTTGTCTGTCTAAATTGATCGCGTTGCTACCCCCAGTGGTCAGAAAATCTCGACAGGCATTAACCAGCCCGTCAATGTTGGTTTGATTGCTGGAATCAGCAGCCCAAGTATCAAAGGCTGTTTTAACGGTCCCATCAAGATTGGCACAGCTCTCATAAAAGAAGGCATCCCAATTTGAAATTGAGGTTGTCTGAGTATTGTAGTTCCACTGACCAGCGTTATTTTCGCAGTCGGTTTGAGTCAAATCAGTAGGGTTAGTGCATCCCTGGAAGAACGTTCCTGTTGTATTAGATTTTGAAAGCCCGAGCTGAGAACTAAAGTTCCAAGTCTCCCAGCAAAGCTGATAGCCTGCCTCGCCATAGCCAATAGAATCACATTGATTGAAATTCCAACTGTCCTCAGTATCGACACCGTGACATAAGTAGTCTTTGTCAAACTGGTAGTTACGTGAAAGACTAAATTCAAGCGCAACACGACGCATCGATTCGAGTTGGATTTCGGGGATATTCGCCAATGGTCCTGACGAATAAGGAGCTCCGCAGCCTGATGCGTCAGCCATCAGATCGATTGCCCCACCAGAACCAGTCAAGGTATCTGAAGGCGCCGCCGACTGCTGTAGCCATGAATAACTATTACTGTCACCATAACTTTGCGTGACCTTACAAACCAACATCAATCGCAACTTATTGCCATTCGCATCGGTTTTAAAATATTGAGTATATTTACCAGCACTCGAGGCATAGGGAGGACAAAATGGTAAGCCCGAACCATCGGCGGCATCAAAGGTACACTGCACGACCTCTGAACTATAACCATCGCCACTGACATCTGTCTTCCAATCGTTAGTATTAGAATCAAAATCGTTGATATCGTACCACCAGATTGGTGAGTTTTGTGTCACAGTTTTATACTCGCCGGTGTTGGGATCCCATTCTTCCCATGTGTAGGTTTCTATCTCTTCGAGTCTAAATTTACAACTTTCACCGGTATTATCTGTGTCTCCATATGGAGAGTTATCACACTGATCGATACGCCAAGACTCTCTGCTTTTAGACATGGACAAGATCTTCTTAGCAAGGAATTGTACGTGACTGTCACTGTGCTGAATCATATCAACAACAGCTTGATCAATCGAGCCATCAAGGGAAGAGCGTGTTGAAAGGTTAAAGTCAAAGAAGTAAAAATCTCCCGATCCATCTCCCACCCTAAGACCAAAAGCAGGTTTAGCTTCCGTTGCTCCCGAGTGAACACACATATCACGGCGTGCCTTCGACTCCCATAGGGCAGCCTTGCGTTTATCGTCGCCATCAGTAAATTCTGAAAAGTAAATTTTTTCTGGTGCCGTAACTGGTTCTTTCGCTTTCATTTCCATACATTCAGGCATCATCGCCATAGCAGGTTCTTCACAATAAGCGTACATGGAAGAACAGTCATAGTAAGCCGGAAGAGATTTCATATTGACTTCGTCCCAGTAATACCACTGGTCGTAGCAGTAACCTTCTGGCACATCAACGCCTGTTCCTTGCTCGGCACATTGAATATAAATTGTGTTACCGTAGTAGTCTTTTGCACAAAAGTTTTTTGTTGTATCAACCGCTGTAACGACTTGCGTGTCACAGGAAATCCCTTTGGTATCATCGTTGACACATTCGACGTCCCAAGTGCCAGTCATACTTGCAAGGGTTGTTTGTTTCAGACCAGTGCTTTTGAGGGCCGCTGCGATCGCATCGGCCGAAAGAGCCGATGATTGCTCTTGATCAATCTTAGCTCTGGCAAGACCGGTTTCTTCATCGTAGGTGATGTTACTGACAAGATTACCCGCACCCGCAACCATTGATGACTCACCGCTGAACTCAATCGTTGTGAGAGTCTTGCTTCCTTTGCGCAGAAAACAGCCGAAAGTCTTACCTGCATACCCTTTACACTTGGAGTTAAACTTACCGTCTGAGCCGACTGCTGCCGAGCAAGCAACGGGTTCGTCTTCAAAAGTCGTACAATAAATGGTGTGAGTTGAATCGTTGACGAGACTGAAGACCGGAGGAGCGTTGACTAAGCCGATAGCCAGAGCACCGGCACCAGAAACGGCAAGACTACCTTGGAGGTTGACTTCGGTCAGGGCGGCACCATCCTCTCCGCCGTTATCACCACCGTTGTTGTTATTGTTGGCGGAATCATCATTACCTTGATCACTGCTAACTTCTTTTTCCACCGGCACCTCGACAATGACTTCTCTGTCGACGTAAACGACCTTCTCTTTTTCATTGGTCCCACATCCGTAAAATGCGAAAGTTACGAGAGAAATGAGGCTAAAGACTAAGTATTTCATTTAAGGCACCTTGACATGATAGTTAACAATGACGGATTGTTCCGCCCCAATGCCTCTAGTGAGGGGCCTGCTGTCTGGCTTTCAATGATTGCTATCGAATGCGAAAGAGCTGACCTTAGTTAAGCTGAGTTCTCTATAGTTTCCAGAAATTTAGACAAAGCATTTAATGACGCTGGTAATTCTTGCAAATATTCCTTACCAACCCAGCAGAATCTGAGCTTTTTTAATAAGCTTGATCATTTGGTCAGAATGACTGGCGCGCATGTCTGTTAGTACCCGATTGAAATATATAAAAACCCCCAAAGTCAAACGTCAGCAAATCTGAATAAAATTTAAATTTTCACTAACAACCGCCTATTTAAGCAGAAAAATCAGGCCACTAAAATATTACCTTTTGACAATTAAAGGCTGAGGGGGTGGGGCCGAACGGGTTTATGTAAGTTGCAGGGGGCAACATCAGACACCCCCTTTCGTTTGGAGGACAACATGCAACACAATAAAAGAAATCAAGCTGGGTTCAGTGCTATCGAAGCGATGATCGTCCTTGGGGTTCTAGCCGTGATGGTGACCTTAGTCGTACCACAGTTTGAAATGTTTCAAGCAAAGGCAAAACAAGCAGAAGCAACGACAAACCTAGAGTTCCTCCATTCCTTACAACAGGGTTATCATGTTGAGTTTGGCAAGTACTCTAAACTTAATATTCAAGGTCGCATCGGTGAAAAAGTTAGTTGCGGAATCAACGAGCTCGGTTTTGAGCTTGATCCTTGTGACAGTAAGCATGTCCGTTACGGATATCTTGTTACAGAAGTCTCTAAAGATAACTTCGAAGCCATTGCAATCACGGGTACAGGTGAAAACAATCTCGTTGCGAATGGATGCGCCATACCTGATGTTTGGACGATAAACGAGAAGAGACAAGTAAAGTCCAAATTTAATGCACTAGAACTGTGTAAATAAAGTATTTTCCTTCCCTTAAAATGGTAGGAGCGCATTTTGAATGAGTTTCAAAATGCGCTTTTTTAATTTTCCAGTTAACGATTACCGCCACCGCCTTGGTTATCTCCACCAGGCTTTGCCCCGCCGCGATCGTTGCCTTGGACTTTGCCGTCTTTTCCTTTTTTCTGTTGACCTTTTTTGAAATTCCGATTGCGGCCACCGCCACCAGAGCGTCCTTGACGATCACCGGATTGTTGACGCTGAGGGCGCGGACCGCGCTGCTTGCGTTGATCACCACCGCCACGTTGGCCACCATGACGCTTTTGCTTGTTGCCATCACCATCAACGTCACCATCGATTCCTGACGATGCGTCGTCTTCCATAGCGTGAGCCATTTCTTCAGTCAGTTCGTCGAGATTAAGATCGTCACCCCAACTTGATGTTGCTGCTTCTTCACCTGTACCCTTCTCAACAATTTCAGTCTCAGATAGCTTGACGGTAATCATTTGGCCTTCATCAGTCTCGACATAAACCATTTGGTTGAGCAAGTCGCCTTTAATAACATCACCGTAATCACCTCTTTCGAGAAGTCTAAGACGCGTTCCTTTCGGTGGAATCTTCTTACGGAGTTCTTTGTAAGCTTCGTCCTCGTACGTTAGACAACATAACAGCCGTCCGCACCCCCCGGAGACTTTGCTGGGATTGAGAGCAAGATTTTGATTTTTCGCCATTCTTATCGATACAGGAACGAACTCCCTTAGAAAACTCGAGCAACAAAACTCACGTCCACAAACACCGATACCGCCAATGAGCTTGGTTTCATCGCGCGCGCCCACTTGCTTAAGTTCAACTCTCGTTTTTAATCCACCTGCGAGCTCTTTGACGAGTTCACGGAAATCAACCCGCCCCGGAGCAGTAAAAAACACAATCACCTTGTTCCCACCAAACTGCACTTCGCTTTTGAGAACCCGCATGTTTAGTTTGAGCGTCTTCACCTTATCTTTGGTGAAGTCGGAAACATAATCCGGTGACAATCTTCCTTCTTTATTGAGCTCTTTTTGCGATGCCTTGCGTAGAATGGGCTTAAGGGTGCGCCCTTCTAAATCTTCATTAGCAGCAAATTTCACCATTGCAACTTGCGCTAAACTGGGCCCTCTATCAGTTTCCACAACAACGTGATCGCCCACTCTCAGGTCCAAATCTCCAATCGAAAAGTCATATAATTTTCCTGCACGGCGGAACTGAACGCCTACTACATTGATTCCATCCATGTATTCTTTTCTCCTTAATAATCCTGACTGAGACCCAACCCAGCAAAGCCGATGGCTTCGGTACAAAGTTGGTAGTTAAGGGCAATACGGCCTTTGCCAGTCATTTTTTTTAATTTATTTAAACACTGTCGACGTCGCCATATGCCAGTCTCAGAACAATTGACCGGCGAGCCCGTCGCAACGTTAGTAAGATACTCTTCGTTTAGCGCCATTTCAGCCAGTCGCAACCATTGCCCTGCACTGACTTGTTTAAAGCTTAGCAACTTCTGGACAGCTTTTTCAACCTGCCAGACATTCTTCGCCCGCAGAAGACGAAGTGTTTCTTGCCACATCTGCTCGAAGCTATCGTTAACTTGTAAGAGTTCGCTCCAAGCTTTGCCCGGTGACAAACCGTTACGACGCAAAGTTTTAGCAATCATCTCATTTGAT
>CAZBDM010000117.1:0-10229 GCA_964490675.1 uncultured Oligoflexales bacterium | reverse complement strand
CGGCAGCAAAAATTCGGTTTGCTTCAGATAGATAAGCAAGAGCAGACATCTTAGCTAACTGCTCCGACACTCCTTCAAACGCCGAAATAGATAGTCCAAACTGCTTACGAACTTCGGCATAAGCTGAAGAAACTCTTGTCGTCAGTTTTATACCACCAGCAGCCTGCGACGGTAAAGAAATCGCGCGACCAGCAGCCAAAGACTCCATAAGCATCCGCCAACCTTCACCAGCGTAATCATGCCCACCAACGATTTGATCAACTGAAACGACAACATCATTGCCTTCTATAGGACAGTTGTAAAAAGGCACTCCAAGTGGATCGTGACGCTTTCCAAGCACAACCCCACTTGTTTCAGCTGGGACCAGAACGACTGTGATACCAGGAGACTCTCCCTTTCCAAGAAGATTGTTAGGGTCTCTTAATTTCACTGCTAGACCAATAAGAGTGGCAATTGCACCAAGAGTAATGTATCGCTTTTTCCAGTTGAGTTTGATGTAAAGCTTACCGTCATCACCCTTAAAAACTTCCCCGTAAGACACCATTGAACCGGCATCTGAACCCGCATTCGGCTCCGTTAATCCAAAACAAGGCACTTCCTCACCACGTGCCAGCCTTGGTAAATAATAGTCTTTTTGTGCTTCCGTACCGTAATGATTAAGAAGCTCTGCTGGGCCTAAAGAGTTTGGCACCATGACTGTGATAGCAAGAGGAATCGAGCGGGAATTAAGCTTGCTGATCACCTCACTATGACACAAAGCGGAATACTCAAGTCCGCCGTATTTTTTGGGAATGATCATCCCAAGAAATTTCTCTTTTTTAATATAGTCCCATGCTTCTTCTGGAAGGTCTTTTTCGTTGTAAACGCTCCAGTCATCGACGATAGAGCACAATTCTTCAACCTTGGTGTCTAGGAACTCTTGTTCTTCAGCTGATAACGCTCCGTAAGATTCACTGTTGATCCGTTCAAAATTAGGCTTCCCAGAAAAAAGCTCAGCCTCTACCCAAGTGTTTCCACCTTCTAGGGCGGCCTTTTCCGTATCAGAAATGGTAGGCATAATTTTAAGGGCTTCTAGAATCTTCATAATATTAGCAGATACAAGATTTTGCCTAATCGGCGGGATGTTGAATAATACAAGCGGAGCAATTAAAATTGCACCGAGCCAAATAGGAACGCCCCAAGACCAAAGAAAAAACGCTGCTGCTATCGTCCAACCATAGAGAGCAACATTAAAGTACCCTAGGGCCAAAAAACAGATAAAGGTCGCAAGGAGTGATCCAAGCAAAGAAAACTCGAGCAACCATCCATGTAACATTCCACCCATAGTCCCCCTCCTTCAATTATGACTGGGTTAACCTCGATATTGTAACCTATCTTGTTGTTATTTCCCATAAAATCGAGTGATTTGGCCCGCCAGCCAAGTTAACCGATTGATAAAAAACGCATTTTTTCTAGCCATGCGCGGATATGACATTCCTCCGGCAACGATCTATACTTAAATTACGGAGGATCAGTATGTTAGCTTTAGTTCGTGCCTCGAATATGCTTATTTCTAGCGTTTTAGTCGGTATATTTATTTGCTGCACTGTGCCATTGTCAAAATCTTACGGCAATCCGCAAAAGTTAGAGAGCGGCAAAAGACTGTTTCAGTTCTGCCAAAGCGAACTCCTTATCCCTGAAGGACCACTTGGTAAAGAACATATTGAAAAAGAGTTCAAAAGGCTAGAGAGGCTTTTTAAAATAGAGTATCCCCTTGACGTAGAAAAGATCGACAAAGCCTTTGGTAAGCTACGCAAGCTTCCGACTGGTGATTCCTCTTACCACCACAAGCTAGAGGAGCTCACCCTCGTTTTAAACCAACTAACCTTCAATAAAAATCGGCCGAAAGGTTTAGCCAAAAGAGTGATCTCTCTTTGGCAAGCCTACCCTTCAGCCAAACGCCGGTCCCCATCAGCTATGGGACGTAACGAGGCCTGCCTCAAAACAAATATTGATAAATCATTCAAGGCAATGAATGGCGAACTCGTTGCTATTTTAAAAGAATCGTTTGCGAATCAAAGCTTTGTCAACAAGCAGTTAAAGAAACTAACCAGCACCGATTTTCTGCCGGCTGGATCGAGGACCTATTTTGCTGCCCTTGCGCAGTTAGATGAAAACAACAACATGAATATTTGCGTCAACCCAGAAGAAGCACCTCCCTTTTTGCTACCAAAATATCTTCACGAATTAACGCACGCCAAAAACCAAGAACTCACCAGGAAAAAAATTGATTACAACAAAGCCCTTGATGACTGGCGTAAAGCCAAAAAAGCTCTCGATAAAGCTGATGATGAACTTATTAAATTTAATGCCGAACTAAAGTCTGACTCTGAAATCGATGCCTCAAACGTCATGGATCAGGCGGTTAACATTAGTTATCCTAATCTCGAAAAAATTCGACTTATGCTAAAAACAACGAAGGCGATAAAAGAGCCCTATTTACGCTTCCACTTAGAAAAAGGTATTCATGATCACTCTATTTTAATCATGAACTGGCTCTATACCCTGAGAAAAGAACACGAAACCAGCGCTAACATGCTGAAAAAAAGAAGAAATCTCGATAAAAGCCGTTTCCTCGATGAGCATCATGCTTATTTTGTTTCATTAAAATCTGCATTAATGATCGTTAAATCACAGCCTGAGTACTTCTGTCGACTATGGGTACCGAGTTACCAACAGAAACGTCCGATTCGGTTCTATCAAGGTTACGAACACATTGAAAAGCACATCAAAGCTAACAGTCTCGGTGAATGGATTGCAGATATTTACACGCTCAAATCAAAAATGTATTTAAAAGATGCTATCTATAAAAACGGTCAGCCAGATGCTGGAATACTCGCTGACTTAAAAAGAACAAGTACAAGATTTTCAAAAGCCTACTATAAAAATCTATTTACAGATCAATCCGGCGCCGCAAACAAATGACACAAAATGACCTTCGAAATTAAATACATTGCATCAAAAAACTATCAGAAGGAGCCAACATGCTGAAAGAAGAAGCCCCACTTAAGGAAGCATTCCACTAATCAACCCTTTATTATGGGTTGATCCTGGTTCACCAAACCCGTCGACTGTAAGACCAACACCGTAGAGCGCTGTTGTTAAGACATCGTTAGTTGTTTGAGTTTGATCAAGGTTCAGGACTTGTCCCGTTTTAAGTTTTCCACCACCGCTTCCGGCAATCGCTATGGGTTGCGGCGAACGTTGGTGAGATCTTGTTTCACCAAACTCGCTACCGATCATGACAACAGAATTGTCGAGTAATGTTTTGCCATCGTTTTGCATGACTGCATCCATCTTCTCGAGGAAGTATAGGATGTTTTGCATATGATAGCGGCGGTATGAGTAAAAGATGTTCTTCTGAGTATCGTTGGTGTAATGAGACATTGTATGATCAGGATTGGTCGAAATGTTTTGGTTGGTAAACTCTTCTCCTGCGCAGCCAAACATGAGACTTGCGGTATGGGTTAATCCACACTGTAAGGCCAATACAACGAGGTCAAGTTGCTGACGATATGCTGTTTCAAACATATCGTATGAAAATATTCCACCAGAAGGAGCCATGTTTTGAGGAGCTGCAGCCATAGCTTTGCATTGTTGGACATATTCGGCCTGAAACCTTTGGGCTCTTTTTTCAATATCCCTCACCCGGTCTAAGTGATCCCCCAATGATGTCTTACTCTTGGCAGACAAATTGTATCTTGAACTAGTAACTGATTTGTAACGCTCGATGACGAAGTCGAGAGTACTTTTTTGAAATTTTTCCTTCTGAATATCATCAGGATTTTGGTTGATGCCAAAGATTGCATTATAAATATCAAGAGGGTTTTGATAGGGAGTCACTGGCGTGCCATCTTCCAACCAACTTCTTCTGAACCAGGTAATTGAACGGAATTGCCCGCCGGCAAAGCCTCGCCAAACACCGGCGACAAGCGGCTGTCTCAGTGCAGTAAACTGATCAAGCTGACGCGAGGCATATTGATCAATTGAAATACCACTTCCTTTAGTTTCACTGATAACAGGCTTTCCAGTAAATAAAGTCACTCCCCCTTGTAAGTGTTGATCGTTACCATATTGTTCAGAAACGGTGTTTTTCACTCCTTGCAGAACGTTTATCTTCTGCTGCATGGGTAGCAAGGGAGAAAGAGCGTTTTGATAATTCCACATGCTTGCATCACAGCCATTGGGGAAATACATCGTCACCAGGTTAAGCGGATCAGATGATGATTGAGCCTGAGCGACTTGCTCACCTATCATGGTAAACTCACTGAGAGGCAAGGCGATAGTAACTCCCGCTGCGCCTCTCAAAAAAGCTCTTCTGGTCGCTTTTTTCGACTTTTTAGCCATTCTCAATTACTCCTTTGCAGTCTTTACGCGTCTGAATGTTTTTGACAAGACCACTGATTTCAAGAGTTCTTTATAACTTTGTCCGCTTTTATCAAAAGAACGAGAAAGATTGGCAACTTCACATTGATTTTCGTGAGTTGTTTTATGTCCAATTGCGTACTGAAGCACCTTTTCAACGAAGCAATCTTTGGCCTGCTGACTTTTGGCTATCTTCTGCGATAAATCTCTTAGGTCACTAATCTCAACCATTTGATTGTCGAGAAAGAAAGCTCCTTCAGTGACTATTGACTTGCCGGTTTCATAGAGATCGCGAGACCTTCCGATTGAATCATATGTTTCCATCGCTAAGCCAAGGTCGTCTGTCATTTTATGACAGTGAGCACAAGACTCCTCGCTATTATGCTTTGCAAATCTTTCCCTAGGCGTTATATCCTCCGCCAAGACTTCTGGTTTGAAGGCACCTGCATCAGCAGGTGGAGGTGCGATTTCGTTACAAAGGAATTTTTCAGAAAAGTAAAAGCCACGTTTTACAGGTGAAGTTTCATCACTAGGAGAAAGTCCAGTTAAAATGCCTGACATCGTCATAACTCCGAAGTGCTGTGTAGAGACTAGTTCGTACTCTTGAAAACCCTCACCTTTCGAAGTCAGGCCGTAAATCGTCGCAAGTCGAGGTGAAAGGTAGCTTTTTTTAGCATCGAAGAGATTCGCCATCGCATTTTTTTCTTCAAAAACAAACTTTCTAAAAAAGCCGAGAACCTCTTCTTTCATATCTGCAAGCATCTGCTCGTCAAGTGGCCCGAATTCCATCGATCGTTGAGCGTTATCTAAATTCGAAAGACTCAGCCACTCTTCAACAAATGCGTCAAAAGCACGTGTTGCTTTACTTGAGGAAAGCATCCGCACAACCTCTTGTTCAATACCCTGATCACTTGCAAGTGATCCGTCTCCGGCAGCCTTTAAAAGCTTAACATCTGGCGCTGAATGCCAGATGAGGTAAGATATTCTGGCAGCCAATTCAAACAGATCAAGCCCTCGTTCTTGACCGTTTTCATCTTTATTGGAAACGACATTAAATAGGTTTAGATAAGCACTCTTTTGCTCATCTTCAGGTGGCTTCCTGAAAAGAAGAAACAGGTACTTTTTTATAAAACTTTCTGCGCAAACACTATCTTCAGAGCAAGAAGATCCAAGAAAACGGTTTTTGAATTGCTGAGAAGAGACTGCAGCCGCTGCTATTCTAAATGCTGCTGCTGAGTATTTATCGCTTTTTAATTCAGATAGGGGAATATCGCTATAACTGTTCGCGAATCCTTGACTGTAATCATCGCTTGGAAACTCAGCGACAACTTCGCTGATATCAATACCAAAAATATCTTCGATGCTAAATTGATATTCTCTGTTGGTTAACCTTCTCAGGTTATTTTGATCCTCAAGAATTTTAACATCACAGGTTAAGAAGTTTCCATTATTTATACTGTCAGGATTTAAAACACTTGTACTATCTTCTCCACCTGCTGATTTATCATTATGCTGGGTGTCAGTGATTTCGCCCCTCTTCTTTCTTTTATCTGTAATTTTCGTTCCTGTACAGCCCAAGAAATAAAGGACGATAATAGAAGAGAAGATCATTTTAGTAATGTGGTGCATGTCAAAAACCTTTTCTACTGCGGCAAGTAACCGAGAACTCCCTCAATCGTATAAGCAGCGTTACTGCATTCAGCTGTATTTACCGTGGCAAAGTGATCCGTGCCATTTTGACACCTTGTAAAAGCAGTCTTATTATCATTTCCTGCGTCTGAATATAGGTAACCATACATCTCTACTAGAGTGTTTTGAGCACCTTCACAGTTATTCGCTCTCGATATAAAATGATCACCGGAAGCTGTGACACAGCGATAAATCGGATGGCTTCCTGCTATTTGAGTTTCCAAGACTTTAAAAATAGGTGTTTCAAGATCATATCCTTGATTTTCTAAAATGCCTTTCGTCGCCGTAAAGTCATGATCGCCAGTAGTCGGGTTATAGTAACGGTAAACCTCTTTTGTCGATAAACTCGAGACACCACTACCGCTTTCAATATCTTCAATTGACTCAAGACTATCAGGATCGACCTCTTCCAAACCGTCAAGATCAGCGGTATCTACAGTTTCAAAATCAACTGGCTGTGACTTGCTTCGTTGTTTCTCTGCAGAATCGGTAGAAGGATCTTTTGCAACACCGTCTTCACTGGCTGCCTGCGTCTCTTGTTGGTTTGCGCTTTGACTGTTTTTTCTATCACTAGGAGCCATGTCTGAAGCTTGATCACAAGCGACGATCGTCAAAAAAACGGCGATGTACAACAATTGGTGCAGCAGCAACTTCACTTCCTCAAAACCCAAAACATATTCGCCCAACTGTCTATCGGGTATTGCTATATTTTTATTAAGAAGATCAATTTTTCACTCATTTTTCAGGGGTTTAAAATAATTAATTTAAGCTCACCTAATCGTGAATGAATTGGTTTTATTCACCAAAAAGACAAACGGTAAGGTTTTTTAACGGTTTAAAGGTAACATTTCTGAATTTTATTAGAGATCTGTTTCTCTTCGATTAGTTATTAAAATCTTTCGACAAATTATCTTTCTTTAATTTCTTTTGGTAAATACCGAGCCTGAATCCATAATGAATGAACAACCGGAGAACCACTCATGGCGACGCAAAAAGTTTTTAGTAAAAACAGATGGATTGAGCGATCATCTCGATACGATTGTGATGTCGTTATTCAGGCTAAGACATTGGGGAGTTTGGTTGGTTGTGATTTTTTAAGTATAAATGTTTCTTCGTCAGGTCTTTTATTGGGCGCTGGGGCCAACATGACTCCATACATAACGAACACACTTCTCGATATCAAAATAGATCCCATGGCAGAGGTACTCCCTCGCCCTATCACTTGCATGGGAAAAGTCGTTCGTAAAGAAAACGATTTCATCGACCCTGGTTATGAAGTGACAAAATACGGTATTATGATTATTCAGATGAGTCATCCCGACCTTTTTTTATGGCGAGAACTACTTGATAAGCTCGAAGTGAAGTTCCAAGAAAACCCTGAAGAAAACAACAATATTCTGAAGATCGAAAAGGCTTTAGCGACACGGGGAAGAAACCTACCTCGCAAAGACTTTGCCACTAACAAAGAAGAAAAATAGATCCCCGTTTTTCATCGGGGATTCTTTCAAGATCCCTCACTCCATACCCTCTGCAGGACATGATTCGCACATAGCGATTTCCATAGCAGAACAAGATCCTGCTGCTTTAGCGCATAAATCTCTCAATGCACTTCGCATCCCCTCTTCGACGACAGGATGGTAATAAGGCATCCTTAAGACTTCGATTCCCGTCAGGCCACTTTGGATAGACCATGCCAGCAAGTGAGCCAAATGTTCCCCGTCTGGTGCGATAAGCTCTGCACCCAATAGCTTTCCGGTATTTCTCTCACCAAAAACTTTGAAAAGACCCTTATTCTTCGCTTTAACAAGCGCACGCCCTTGTCCTTCGAAACTAACTACACCATCAACAAAGTCGATGCCAGCCTCCTTCAAGTCTTGATAGGTCTGTCCAATAATGGCAATATTCGGATCGCTAAAAGTCACACCTAGTTTTACTCTTCTCTGAAAACACTCTATCCCTGATCTGACAGCGTTAAATCCAGCGATACGACCTTCATCTGCAGCCTCGTGGAGAATAGGCCTCTCTCCCATGACATCACCAGCGATAAAAACGGGAAGATCGGCGATCTGCATGTTTGTATGATTTATTGGAGGAAGACCTCTATCATCGAGCTCAACTCCGAGGTTTTCAAGGCCAAGATTATCTATATTAGGTCTTCGTCCCATGGCAGCTAAAACAAGATCGACTTCACGGGTTTTTGTATCACTCGAAACAATAATCTTGTCATCTTGTCGGTCAATTTCAGCCGGTTTTAACGCTATGTCCATTTCTTCTTCGAAGAGTTTTTTGGCGTAAGAGACAACATCAGGATCGCTAAGTCCGCCAATACGCTCGTCAGCGTTGACTCCAAAGACATCGATACCAATGCGTGACAAAGCTTGCCCAAGCTCTAATCCAATGACCCCTAGGCCGATGACAGCGATACGCTTTGGTAAATCTTTTTGCTCGAAAATTTCATCGCTTGTAAGAAGCTTCTCTCCCAGTATCTCTCGCCAAGCGCGCGGTACTATCGGTGTGGAACCGGTCGCGATAATAACTTTTTCGGCGCGGATGCGCTGTTCACCGACCTGCAAAAGAGTCGGCTCCAAAAACTTGGCGTGACCTTTAATATTGCGCTCACCTAAGATTTTGTAGCCACCTTTCAAAACACCACCAACAAACCGATCGCGCAAACTACGCACGTAGTTCATCACTTCAGGAATATCAATCGAGAGAGATTCGCCCCCTTTTATACCCTCTTTTTTAAAAGTATGACGGCGATGAAAATCACTGGCACACTGAATGAGGACTTTCGACGGCATACATCCTACCCGTGCACAAGTCGTTCCGTAAGCCCCTGAGTTAATCATGACAACATCTTTAGTGACTTTGTCGATTTCGCGCCAAGCCGATAAGCCAGCCGTTCCCGCTCCGATAATGGCAATTTCGACTTTTTTCTCCACGGGTCTTCTCCTTAAAGAAATTAATCAGAACAGCGCTACCATAGCTCAAAGAAGGTCAGTTGTCGGCAAAAAACTAGGCCGCATAGCGATGAGTTAAGAAAGACTATCTTGCATAAATTTCAACCGCCAAAAAGATCGGCACTAAGTTTGCAATTCTAGGGATGAAGGGAAACTCCGCCCTTCAAAAGCAATTTCGAAGCCTCCACCTTTCGAATTTTAAAAGGAGTCAAAATAATTACTTAGCCGCTCCGAACTTGAAATGGTAAAGAATCATGAAGAAACTCGCTAGCCTCATTCTATTGTCAAACATGTTGACAACTGTTTCTCTTGCAAACATGGTTGGAGGAGAAACCCAGCACTTCAATCCCACCACCGACGGTCAGGGTTTTGTCACTGTTCACTCTTCAAAAACGCTGAAGCCAAATACCTATAATTTAGGTCTTTTTGTCGACGCAGCAACTAATACTTTACCGATTATAGAATCTGAAGAAGAAGGTGAACTTCAAAGTAGAAGCGTCACACACGATACAATTTTTTCTGCTGACGTCCATGCTGCTATGGGCATTATGCCTAATTGGCAAATTGGTTTGAGACTCCCCTATATCTTAACCCAAAGTGTAGGTGATCAGAGAGAGTGGCGTGGTGAGTTTGCTGACAACGGATTGATGGGAGCCGGAATCGATAGTAAATTTCGCGTTTGGGGAAATGACAAAGCTGGCTTTGCTCTTGTTGGAACGCTTTATCAAAACTTAATGGTCGATAATCCATACGTCGGTGACAGCTCATCACCGTCTTTTTCGGCCGAAGCGGTTGCCGATATCCTTCTCGCCAATCAGTTTTTACTTGCAGCAAATCTTGGGTTTAGACTTCAAAACAGTGGAAATGCCATAAAAGAGGATGATCCAATCGAGCCAAAGGGAAACCAAATGATTTGGTCGGGTGCAGCAAGCTATCTTATGACGAAGAGTTCCAGTTTAATTGCAGAGATCTACGGTACTCAACCAACAGAAGAAACCCTCGACGAATCCGATAGAAATATAAACGCAGCTGAATCTCTTTTTGCTTACAAGCACACCCTACCTGAAGGCGTTGCTTTGACAGCAGGGTTTGGTACTGAACTTGTTCATGGTCAAGCCACTGCCGACTGGCGGCTTTTTGCTGGAGTCAACTGGTTGATCGGCAAAAAGAGGCAAC
>CAZBDM010000116.1:0-10263 GCA_964490675.1 uncultured Oligoflexales bacterium | reverse complement strand
GTGCCACTGCGATTCTATCGTGTCTAGTACTGGTGGTAAGCTGAGGCTTAGTAACACTAGAGTGATCATTTTTTTGAGTTGGTTGTGCTCGCTTTTAAGAATGGTTTTGCGAACATACTTTCCGACTAACCATGAAAGAAAGATACCGACAAGAATCGGACCGACAAAGACGATAAGGCCTGTCGTGATACAGAACATACCAAACATCCCATCAGTAATCGCTTTGCCAAAAGAGCTACCTTTCAGTAATGCGTCGATGATAAAAAATCCAAAGAGAACAATAAAACTTGCCAATAGCAGATAAACGACATAACGGAGAAATGACTTATAAAATCTTCCCCAAAGTAAGATTTTATGGCTTGCTTTCGGGTCCTCCGGTTGCACGTGGCCGATGTAAGCGAACAGACCGGCATAAAATCCAATAAGGACCGGCACCCCAATACTGAGACCCCAGCCAATGACGGTCTCTGGGTGACTGAGCTTCGTGATGAGCGACAGGGAAAGTCCAAAAAAGAAAAGTAAAGCAGCAACGACACTGATGCTTTTGAGTCTTCTGTGAAATCCATCGAAGGAATTTGAATCGGGGCTTTTGGCTTGATTTTGCATAGCATTCTCCTAAAAACTGAACATGTTCAACTTACGGCATTTCAGTCTGAATGATCAAGAAAAATTGAACTTGTTCAAAAATGATGTATACTTACAAAGCTATGAAGCAAGAGAAGAAGAAAAAGTCAGAGATTACAAAGTCTTATATCTATGAAGGGGCTATTGAGCTGTTTTCAAGGAAGGGCTTTGAAAAGACGACCATCAGAGACCTTGCTCGAGAGCTCAACATCTCCTTGGGCATCGTTTACTACCACTTCAAGAGCAAAGACGACATTTTGATTCACTACTTCCGGGTGCTTCATGAGAAGACGGTGGAAAGGGTGACCGAGGTCTTGAGGTCAGATGCCAGCTCGGCAGTTAAGCTTAAGGCAGTGATTGAAGTGAATCTTGGGCTTCTGCAAGAAAACGAAACGATTACAAGAGATTTGATTAATACTATTTCAAATATCTCGCATCCTTTGTCACCCTTTGGCTCAGAATTACAAAGTTATCAGATCGGTGCGGTCGAGCTTTTTCGGCAGGCCTTAGCAAAAGACCACAAACCAGGCGATTATTTAGATCATGTTGCCTTCCTTTATTGGTTTTATCATTTAGGTCTTTGTCTTTGCTGGGCAAACGATAAGTCAGAAAATAATCGCAATACGATGAGGCTTTTCGAACTGACCTTTCCTCTTACAAGACGACTCGTCACTATTACTAAGATAGGCATGGGTCGTAAGCTCGCCATGAATATAGCAGAATTGCTTAAGTCGATTCTCTTACGCTGGGAAAGTGATATCCCAACGGTTGATCACTTGAAGAATTCTTAGGAATTTGATTACGAATCAAGGGCTGGTATTTGGAAAACCATTTTGCACGGCCTCCTTGATTTCCTCGTCTAACTTTGGTCACGTCTTGAGAAGTGCTAAAATAGAAATAACAATCGCTCCCTTTCCTTCTAAGTAGAATCAAACAAGTGAAACGTAAAAAACGTCGGCATAAAAGAACCAAGCGTCTTGGCAAAAAGTTGAAAAAGCTTTCCAAGTCTCTTTCCACACGCTCTAAAGTCAAGTTGTCTCTATTTATCTTGATCCCCATACTTTTCATAAGCAACTTTATCTGGCACTCTTTGAATCATCCGAGCCAAATACTGTCGCTGTTTCTTTCCTTTCCAAAGAGCCCAAGCGAGCTATGGAATAGTTACAAAGATGACTTTAAAGATAGTGCCACTCATAGGATGTCGAGTGAACAACTTGCCGCTCTTGCTCTCGTCGAAAGCTCCGGGGACCCTTTTGCGACACCGCCCTGGACCTTCACATGGAGTCTTAATCCTTTCTCACTATATCGACCCGCCTCGTCGGCTGTTGGGCTCATGCAATTGACAAAAGGCACATCTCTTCTTGCATCTCGCTACTGTATTTCTGATGGTGAGGTGATCGATGAGGGGGAAGACAGTTTTTTTTGGCGGTGTTGGCAAAACTATTTTTCTTCGCGCTTAAGCGCTTCTCACTCTATAGAGCTTACGGCAGCCTACCTAACAGCACAGATCGACGATCTTTTGCAAAAAGATAACATCAGCAAAAGAGCTCAACTTCGTCTCGCTTCAACAATTCATTTATGTGGTAAAGCATACGCTAGAAAGTTGATAAAGAATCAATTTAAGCTTTCGAAGCAATGGCGTTGTGGAACTCACTCTCTGTATCTTTATACAAAACGTGTTGAGAGCTATGAAAAGATTTTCGAGCGGCTCGCTGTGAGATTTTGAAGGAGCTTTTGAGGCGACCTACAGAATTGCCTAATTGATCAATTTGCCAAAGCCTGGTCGTAGGTAAAAGCGTCGCTATTGGCCCTTTAACGCATTGATAACGCCTGATCTTTTTGGTTTTTTAAGATTTTTGTTAATTTTCTCGGCGTAAATCCGATTCTGTTTTTTGAGGGAACATTCACGTAAAAATGGGATTGGATCACGATGGGCATCAGATTCGCACTGGCATTCATATTACTATGTTTTTTGATTGCATGTAACGACGTTAACTTCACTAACGGTATTCTAAACATTCCGGTTATCAACCCCAAAAATGACTCCAAAAACGCAACGGCGCAAAGTGTTGATCAAAATCAGACGGAAATTACTGTCGAACCTGGCGTAAGAGTGTATAGGTTCAACCCTAAACTGGTTGAAAACCGTCCTGATATAGAAGTGACAACAATTTTGGATAACTCGAACAGTATGAAGCCCATTCAAGAGAAAGTGAAAGAAGCTTTCCTCAATGTGACTCAGCAGTTTCGTGGCTTCAATGGTAAATTAAATCTCTATTCCACGACAAATACTTTAGATAAAGACAAGAATTCGTTCCGTATTCTAACCTATTATGCATATGACGATAGTAACGGAAACATCATCACGATAGCCAAAGACAGCGGTGAAAAAGTACCGTCTTCGAAGCCTTATTCTGAAATTAAAGTCTATCAATTAGTTGAACCCCACACCGATGATCGTAATAGTCTTTCTTTTGACTCGGATATGGCCGATGAGGACTTTGAAACCTTTACTGCAAGTTATACTTATGCCATCAGTCAGATGGGTGTTGAAGGTAGCAGCGATGAGCAGGGAATCTGTAGCATTCTTAGGTCAATGGATAAGAATAAAGGATCTGAGAATTATCAGATTTATCTTTTAGCGACCAACGAAAATGACGCCACGACAATTGAGAGCTGCTTGAAAGAAGAGCGAAGAGATATTTACAAACTCTCTACCACAAGTGAAAACCAAGTGGCCTGCGTTGAGAATGAAGCAAACTGTAAGTTCAGTTATAAAATGAACTACAGAAAACATAAAAAAAGTCAGTTGAAATATGATTACCGTAAAATTGATGAGAAGCTCACTTATAAAGCCGCTGACCCAAATATTGAATACAAAGGTACAATCAAATGGGATATTAAGCGAACAAAGATCGAATATAAGTATAATATTAACAAACCAAGGTTAACTTACAGAAAATATATTTCAATTGATAATGTACTAGAAGAAAGTCCAGATTTAACCACAAAGAACCTTCCACAGATCGAAGGTGCCAGTTGTAACGAAGCGATGAATGGCCAAGCATGTAGTGCGGAACACATGGCTCTCATTGATGATGCACCTTTAGGGGTCGTTGCTGGCAGCTGTGTGTATAGCTGTCAAACACAACAATCTGGCACGAAAACTAAGTACTTGACGGATTGGCAGATAGGAACCTGTGACGGCTTTACTCCAGTGGGAGCAAATGCTTGTAAAGACGAAATAAGAGGATCATTCCCTCGTAATGAGATTACATCTTGTGTCAATAAATGTGATACAGATAACAAGTCTCGTACCTATAGTTTCAACAATCAACCAAACTCTTGTGCAGCTGCTAGCGGAACTTGTAGTGCAGCGCAAGAGACTGAACTTGTCAATAAACTTGGTAGTACCATTCTTACCAATAGAAGCCAACTGACAAGTTGTACGACTGCTTGCAAAGATGACGAGTTCGAAATGGATAGTATTAAACCCGCAAATACTGTTTTTCAGTGTTCAGGCCTTGATCCAGACGAAGAAGGTGAGTCAGCACCGAGAGCCTGTAATGCCAGCGAAAGAGCGGAAGCAGCTGCAGCTTTAGGTGCGGCGATTGACACCTGTCAATACACTTGTAAACAAGAAATTAAAAGCCATATCGAAAAGACTGCTGAGCCTTCTTCATGTACCGTTATGAACCGCGCATGCAACGGTGATGGAGAAGACTTTGCTGGTCATACAGGCAAAAACACGAATCTACAGGTGTCCTGTCAATTTCAATGTGTTGAGGCGGGGCCGATAGGTGCATGTCGGGTGAACAACGTCGATGATGGTAAAATGTGTGGCGACAACCTCGCCAATTTAATTGATAGTTGCGAGAACAAGGTGGCTGATATTTATGAAGTCGACTCAGACTCTTGTGCCATTACATCATCGCTCAAAACCGTAGAAAATATTGCTTTCCGCGAAGAGCCACAAGATTGGCGAGCACTATCGCTTGTTCCTGAGGGCGGCGAAGCGGCGATTGCTGATCGTTTGTTTGAATACCACGGCAGTAAATTTTACCTTGCGGCATTTGTCTATCCAGAAGCTGATGAGACTTGTGACCCGGCAAATCAAGAAGGTTATTCTGGAGATAGAGAACTCTTTATCGGTAGCAAGTATATTAACTTAGTTGATGCCATTGGTGAGGAAAATGCTAAATACTTCCCTCTTTGTGATTCAGATTATTCACCAGCGCTTGGTTTCGTCTTCGATCTCGTGACCGAAGAAGTCAACCGAACTTATAAGCTTGAGTTTAATCCTGACATTGAAAATGTGCATGCCATTCAAGTGATTAATGACAAAGATCAAGTGACAGATGTCGATGCCGCACAGTTCTCTTTAGAGGATCGTCAAGTCACATTCATCAAAGACCTCGATATTTCCAATGCTAAAGAAGTCGTTGTTAAGTTCAAGCTGAAATAGGCCCCTTCTTCTAAGCTTCTAAAAAGACCGCGTAAAGGTTCGTTTTCTCAACCATTGCCAAGCGCGGTCGATAAGTCCTCTAAATACCTTGTAAAACATCACATGTTGTAGAGAGATAGATTGATGCGATTTTGCTTAATAGTTTTGATATTTACAGGAAGAAGTCTTGTCATCTTATGGCGAAGTTCGGTTGGATCAGGCTGAATCTTTTGAAGGTCTGGAAGATTAGGTCTTTCAAATCTCATTGATCTTATCTGAGATCCATACTACAAAAGCTTCTATCTCGGTTCAGGGGTGAGGGCTATGCGGACGACAGCGTCAGGGGATAATTTTCCACTTGGATATCAAGTTTTTGCGGACGGTGTTAACTTCTGTCTTTTCGCCGGAAACGCGACATCTGTAGAGCTGCTTCTCTTCGATGAGAGTGACTCCTTAGCTACAGAAGTCTTAACTTTAGATCCCTGCAAAAATCGTACTGGCCATTATTGGCACATCTTTGTTTCTGGACTCAAACAAGGTCAGATCTATGGCTATCGTGTAAACGGGTCTGGTGGGGAACGCTTCCATCCAGAAAAGCTGTTGTTAGATCCTTATGCAAAAGCGGTGAGTGTTCCTAAGCATTACGATCGCAGCGCTGGTGTTGGGGCGGGTGATAATTGTCGCGTGGCAATGAAAAGTGTTATTGCCGATCCCTCTCAATACGACTGGCAAGGGGATCATCCACTGCATCGTCCTTTTGCAGAAACGGTCATATATGAAATGCACGTTGGTGGATTTACTAAGCATGAAAGCTCCGCTGTCGCACCAGAGCTAAGAGGGACCTACAGCGGTCTTTGCGAAAAGATACCTTACTTGGTTGACTTAGGGGTAACAGCAGTAGAGCTTTTACCGGTCTTTCAATTTGATCATCAAGACGGTATGGGTGGCTTACCGAATTACTGGGGATATAGCCCGGTATCTTTTTTTGCCCCACATCTTGCCTATAGTAGCAAAGGTGATCCTGTTGCTGTCATCAATGAGTTTCGGGACATGGTGAAAGCACTTCATCGTGCAGGTATCGAAGTGATCCTCGATGTCGTCTATAACCATACGGCAGAAGGAGATCATCGTGGCCCGACCATGTGTTTTCGCGGCTTAGCAGAGTCTTCCTACTACATGTTAGACGAAAACCGTGATTACCATAATTATAGTGGCACTGGTAACACTCTTGATCCAAATAGTGCGGTGCGTCGTTTGATCATCGATAGTTTAAGCTATTGGGTAAGAGAAATGCATGTCGATGGCTTTCGCTTTGATCTTGCCTCTATTCTGGCAAGAGACGGCAAAGGCGGTGTCGACCAAAATTCTCCTCTCCTCTGGGCGATTGATTCTGAACCATGTCTAGCAGGTGCAAAGTTGATTGCAGAAGCTTGGGATGCGGGTGGCATTAATCAGGTCGGACGCTTTATCGGTGATCGCTTTACCGAATGGAACGGTCACTTTCGAGATGATGTGCGATCCTTCCTGAGAGGTGATAGAAAGTCCGTGTCGAAATTTGCTTCGCGGCTTCTCGGGAGTCCAGACCTCTATGCTCATAAAGATAGAGAACCGACCCAGAGTATCAATCTAATCACCTGCCACGATGGTTTTACCCTCAATGATCTTGTTACTTACAACAAGAAGTATAACGATGCCAATCGCGAAGGAAATCGCGATGGTCACAATCATAATTTGAGCTGGAACTGTGGGGTCGAAGGTCCTACCGATGATCCAGAGGTTAACAAACTTCGTCTAAGACAAATCAAAAACTTTTTGACTGTGACTCTTCTTTCCCTTGGCACTCCAATGATTCTCATGGGTGACGAAATGAGAAGGACTCAACATGGCAATAACAACGCATGGTGTCAGAATAATGAAACAAGTTGGCTCGATTGGAGCTGTTTAGAAAAAAATGCAGATATTCACCGTTTTGTAAAACTTCTTTTGGAGTTTCGTAAGAAAAGAGACATCACCCAGCTCGATCAGCAGGAAGCTCTCCTTGAGATTTTAGGGAGAGCCGCTATCAGTTGGCATGGTTTGCAGCTCAATAAACCCGATTGGGGAGATGATTCCCATAGCATTGCTTTAACGGTAGAAAGTCTCAGCGGAAGTTACATGATGCACATTATGATCAATGCTTGGCGGGAAACATTATGCTTCGAGCTTCCCGATCTCAGTGATAAAAAGAACTTCAGTCCTTGGCTTCATTTGATCAATACTTATTTACCTTCACCGGACGATATATGTGACTTTAAATCACTCAATGCGATTTCCTCAGATAAGCTAAACGTCGAGGCTCACAGTATTGTTGTCGCTCTGTCGCTGACGACTAAAATGTTGACGAAATAAGGGAGATGTTGATGTATGGCATACATTACTGCTAAAACAATAGGAGACAGTCATTTCATTTAAGGGAAAGAAAATGCGTTTTATGCTCTTTGCGGTCCTGTTATTGTCCGGATGTGCCACCCAACAGTCTCTATTAGTCAATGAAAATAAGGTAAGTATCAGTACAAATGAAATCGAACAGGTTGTTGTCGATAAGCTGCTTGAGCGTGACCAAGTTCCCGATATGAAAGTGACTTATACAATCACCATCGGAACAGACAATGTTTCCGTTAGGCTCACCGAGCAGCCAACGAATGCAGCCCTGCGCAGTGAGATGCAGGATGTCATCATTTCCTACGTGCAGAGTCAAGTATCGCAGTCGGGTCATGTCACTACTCTTTATGGTTCCTTCGTTTTAATCGGAGGGGTTAAAGCAGATAACAAGGAGGCCGAGACATTAACGCCTAAGACCCCATACGGATTTTATCTGAGGGGTAAGCTGCTAAGTGATCAAAAGAAGTATAAGCGCGCTGTAGAAGATTTTAAAAAGTCTTTGGTTGCATACCCGACCTGGGACGACGGTTACTTTGAGATCGCTGCCGCCTATCATGATGCGGGACTCTATGAGCAGGCCGAAGTGGCTTACAAGAAGTTTATTACTCTCAATCAAAAAGATGCAGCAGCCTACCTCAATCTAGGAATGATTTCGACCAATCTCAAAAAATATGACCAAGCCGACAAGTATCTCGCCAAGGCTCTTGAAATTGATCCCCATTACGGTCGCGTCTTCGACCAGAAAGCGCGGCTCGCACTGGCCAGGAAGGATTACAAACAAGCCTTGAAGGAAACAAAAAAAGGCATTGCGATGTTGGAAAAGAATCTTCGAGAAACAATGATGGATCAGGTTAAAGATGGCAATAACCCCATTCCATCAAAGAGAAAGTTAAAGACCTTAAATAATCTTTACTACCGTCAGGCAGTCGCTCAGTATAGTCTCAACGACTTCAAAAATGCACTGAAGTCTATCGATCAATCAATCATTTACGGTCCGAGAGACTCCTGGGCCTACAACAAAAGAGGTTATATCAAAGATAATCTCAGTGATTTTAAAGGCGCTCTTTCTGATTTTGATCGTTCCTACAAGCTGAATCCTAGTCTCACCGTGGCCCTATATAACCGTGGCTTGATGTACCAAGAGCTGGGTGACTGCCAAAAGGCTATGGCTGACTATGAAACCTATCAAAAATTAGAACCTAAAGACGAACTTGTCTATTATCAAATCGGTCGCTGTAAGTTTAGAAGTGGTGAATACCAGAAGGCAATCGCCAGCCTTAATCAAGCGATTCATCTTAAAAAGGACAACCATCTCTTTTATCTGTGGAGAGGTAAGGCCTACCGTATGCTCGGAGATTCCTCCAAAGGACAAGGCGACTTTAAGAAGGTGTTGGCGATCCGGCCTGATCATAAAGAAGCGAAAAGATTGATGAAATAGATGGAGAGCGGGTTTTGAAAATGACCGATGATGATCTCTTACAGTCCAGAATTCAAACACAATTGGCAGATGATGCGGCCATCGAAACCATTGCCATACGAGCTGGTCATACCCGCAGTCATGAAGGTGAGCATAGCGAGGCGATTTATCCGACCTCTAGCTTTGTTTATCGCTCGGCTGCTCATGCAGCCGCTTGCTTCAGTGGTGAAGAAGAAGGAAATATTTATTCTCGTTTCACTAACCCAACCGTCAGCATGTTTGAAAAACGTCTAGCTGCAATGGAAGGGGGGAGCTGGTGCGTGGCAACTTCGTCAGGTATGGCAGCGATTATGAGTGTCTGTCTTGGGCTGTTGCGGCAGGGTGATGAAGTTGTCGCATCGCGGGATATTTTTGGTACATCATCTGTTTTGTTTAAAAACTACATGGGCCGCTTTGGAGTCGACACGACGTTTGTCACGTTGACCGATTTAAACGAGTGGAGGAGTGCTATGTCGGCCAAGACAAAACTCCTCTTTATGGAGTCGCCCTCAAATCCTCTTTTGCAAGTGGCAGACATTGAAAGAGTTGCTGATATTGCTCACAATGCCGATGCGCACTTGGTGGTTGATAACTGTCTGTGTAGTCCGAGTCTGCAGCAGCCGTTGAAGTTTGGTGCTGATATCGTCACTCACTCCGCCACAAAATACCTCGACGGACAAGGGCGGGCAATAGGAGGAGCGGTTGTCGGTCACTCACAAGCGGCTAAAGATGAGATCTACGGTGTCCTTCGTACGACCGGACCGACAATGAGTCCATTCAATGCTTGGCTGTTTCACAAAGGCTTAGAAACCCTAAGTCTAAGAATGCATGCCCATAGTCAAAATGCAATCAAGCTTGCAGAATGGCTTAATGAACATCCAAAGGTAAAGAAGGTCCACTATACCGGGCTTAATGATCATCCTCAATATGATTTAGCCCGCAAACAACAGGCAAATTTCGGTGGTCTACTTTCCTTCGAAGTGAATGGCAGTCAGCAGCAAGCATGGCAGGTGATCGATCGTACCAAAATGCTGTCTATTACAGCCAACCTTGGTGACGTTAAAACAACGATAACCCATCCGGCAACAACCACTCATGGACGTCTGAGTCCGGAAGATCGTCAAAAGGCCGGTATCAGCGATGCGCTGGTGAGAGTTGCTGTTGGACTAGAGCATATAGACGATATCATAAAGGACTTAGAACCAGGTCTCTCGTCTATTTAGTCGAGCGTGCAAAACGCCTCATCTCTGCGTTATCTTCGTCGATTGCTCCTTGCTGTACCACATGTACTATCTGCGTCGCAATCGCCTCGACGGTC